>JAGPAO010000065.1 GCA_018063805.1 Synergistaceae bacterium
CATTTAAGGGCATGTCCGCTACCATGGGTTTTCAAGCGATGGCGGCTATGACTCATGCGATGGAAGATCTTTTGGGGATCATCCGCAGCGGCGAACGGCAGCTCGACTCGGATGATGTTGATATTTTGTTCAAATGCTTGGATACCTTAACTAGCATGGTCGATTTGATTCGTGCGGGGGGAAGCGATGCGGGGGTAGAATCCGCAGAATTGATCGAAGCTCTTCATGAGCGAAAGGATCCTTCCGTAGCGTCAAAAAAGGCCGATGCGCCTACAGCGCTTTCTTCGGGGAACAAAGAGGAGAAGTCGCCGGAGGAAGGCGTACTGACATTACAGGAAAAAGACTGGGTAACAAAGGCAGAAATGCAGGGGATGCACGTCTATGAGCTTCATGTGGTGATCGATCCAAAGTGTATGCTCAAGTCGGCCAGAGCCTATATGGTTGTCTCGGCAATAGGTGAGATGGGGGATATATTACAAGCTAATCCCACCGTCGATGAACTTGAAAAAGAAAGTTTTGGCGGCGAATTTTGGTTGTACATTGCCTCTCATGAGACGGAGGAAGCTCTTCTTGATGCCGTTGCTCGAGTCAGCGAAGTGAGCACCGTTGAGGGGCATATCGTTATTGTCAACGATGCAGGGTCCTTTGGAAAGGAATCTGTAGAGGAGAGTGTTTCCGATAGCACGCCGGAGAAGGCCATACCTGCTGTTGTTGCCGCAAAGGCTGTAGCTGCGGTAACCCCTCCAGCGGCTCATCCGGAAGGATCTCCCGGCGGAAACAAGGCCAACAAGGCAAGCCGGACAGTACGTGTGGATATCGGACGCTTGGATAAATTGATGAATTTGGTCGGTGAGCTCGTCATTGGCAGGGCCCGTATTGAGAGGCTTGTGCAGGAAACACAGCTGAGAGCCTTTGAAGAACCGTTGTCGCAGCTGGGGAGAATTTCCGGTGATATCCAGGAATTGGTCACCAAACTGCGGATGGTTCCCGTGTCCATGGTTTTTGATCGTTTGCCCCGTCTGGTACGCGATCTTTCCCGTCAAATGGGCAAGGAAATCCAGCTTCTTGTTGAAGGCGCTGAGACGGAGCTGGATCGGAACGTCATTGATGAAATCGGCGACCCTATGGTTCATTTATTGCGCAACTCCCTGGATCACGGTATTGAATCACCGGAAGCCCGGGAGGCATTGGGAAAGCCAAGGCAGGGAACGATCACTGTTGCGGCTTACCAGGAGGGCAATGGTGTCATTATTGAAGTTCGTGACGATGGAAAGGGTATGGATCCCGAAAAAATTAAGAAAAAAGCTTTGGAGCGGGGAATTATTACTCAAGAGCAGATAGCGGCCATGTCAGATGAAGAGGCGATACGGCTTGTTCTTCTGCCCGGTTTTAGTATGGCGGAAAAAGTTACGGATCTTTCCGGACGCGGTGTGGGAACGGATGCGGTCAAGAGCAAAGTCGAGGCATTGGGAGGACAATTTACGATTCAATCTAAGGTTAACGAAGGTTCGCGTGTCGTTATCCGTCTCCCGCTCACTCTTGCCATTGTTCTGGCACTTCTTATTCGAGTGGGAGATGAAATCTACGCTGTTTCACTTGAGAACGTAGAGGAGACGTTGCTGGTTCATAAAAAGGATGTCCGATATGTGCACGGAACTCCCGTTACAACGGTTCGTGGGGAAATCCTGCCCTTGGCGGATCTGGCGGGAATATTGGGCACTCCTCTAGATAATGATAACAGTGAAGAGAGCCCTGTTGTGGTTGTCCGTGTGGGGCGCGACCGTGTTCGTGTTGGATTTAGAGTAGATGCTTTCGTTGGGCAGCAGGAAATTGTTATCAAACCACTTGGGAAATTACTCCTCAAGGTCAAGGGAATTGCAGGGGCGACTATACTGGGTGATGGTAATGTCGCATTGATCTTGGATGCATCATCACTCTGATGCAGAAGAAGACAGGAGGTTTGTAGATCCGCGATGGAGCAAAATATAGAGTTCACTCATCTTCATATGGATACGATTCGTGAAATAGGGAATATAGGAACAGGAAATGCCGCAACCGCGCTTTCCAAGTTACTTGGGCGCATGGTGGATATGGATGTGCCCGTTGCGGAGCTTGTGCCTATATATGACGTGGCGGATCATTATGGTTCGCCGGAAACTCCGGTATGCGCAGTGCTCGTTCGCACGGAGGAGGAGTTTGGCTGCACCCTGATGTTTATCATTGGGGAGGAAAAAGCTACGCTGTTGGCTGATCTCATTATTCCGATGGATTTGAGCGGTATGGATGAGGAGCTGCGGACGCAGATTAGAGACAGCGCGCTTGCGGAGCAGGGAAACATCATTCTCAGCGCTTTTTTGAATGCGCTGGCTCAACTAACGGGGTGGGTTCTCCCAACCACTACTCCCTCTGTAGCGCACGATATGTTAGGGTCTTTAATGGATGTTGTCGCGTCGATGTTTGGCGTTATGGGAGATTCTGCCATGTTGGTGAAAGCCAGCCTCCACATCAAGGACCTCGAAGAGGATCTTGGGGGGACGGTTATCATGATTCCCGATCCCGGGGCTCTTGAGATTTTACTCAAGCGTTTGGGGGTGTTTTAGAATGGCGCAAGTTTTTCATGTAGGCATGGCGGATTGTGCTGTTTCAAAACATCCGGCGAACCTCGTGACGCTTGGGCTTGGCTCGTGCATTGGGTTGGTTATCTTTGACCCGACGACGAGGACTGCGGGGCTGGTGCATATCATGCTTCCTGATAGCCACGGTGCGAAGAATCTTCCAAAAGAGGGAAAATTTGCAGATACAGCAGTTCCTTTTTTATTGGAACAGTTGTATAAGCTGGGGGTCAATAAAACCCAACTCAAAGCTAAAATGGCTGGTGGTTCTCAGATGTTTAGCATGCCCGGAAAAGAAAACTCCCTATTTGCTGTCGGCAGTAAAAATGCGGAAGTTACGACTGCGTTATTGAATAGCTTGGGGATAAAGATTCTTGCCTCCGATACAGGGGGGAACAAGGGGCGTAGCATTGAGTTCAGCACGGAGACATTGAAATTAACAGTTAAAACGCTGGGAACGGGAGTCAAAGAGCTGTAAAATAAAAAACGCGTAGTGGGGGGTGGGTGTGTGGAGCAGGAGAACAACAAACTTTGGGAAGCCTATTGTAACTCTCCGGACCCGCACCTTAAGGGTGAGATTGTAAAGCGCTACCTGCCGCTTGTGCGATACGTGGCGGGTAGGATGGCTGTTTCCTCTCATCCCGGGTTGGATTTTGAAGATCTGCTCAGCTTTGGCTCTTTGGGTTTATTGGACGCTATTGATCGCTTTGAACCCAGCCGTGGTTTTTGCTTTCAAACTTTTGCTGTGCCTCGTATTAGAGGTGCTATTCTCGATGAGCTTCGCCGGTACGATTGGATTTCCAGAAGTGGTCGTGAAAAACTTCAAAAACTTGATCGAGCGCTGGATGAAATAGCGAGAACAAATGGGCACTCGGACGATGAAACGCTCATGGCGCTTCTGGATATGGACGAGAAGGCTTATCGGGAACTTTTGGAGATAGCCAGCCGCTCTTACGTTGTCTCACTGGATGAAGTTCTTTCTTTTGAAGAGGGGGAAGTTCAACGGGAGGAGCTTCTCGAAGATAATGCTCCCAGCCCACTCGAAATGATTGAGCAGGCGGAGGATACAGATCGGGTTGTACGTGCGCTCGAATCACTGCCGGAGAGGGAGCGTTTATTATTGACGCTGTATTATTATGAAGGGCTGACGCTTAAAGAAATAGGGAAAATTCTTGGGGTGACAGAATCCAGGGTTTCACAGCTCCACGGAAGAGGCCTGTCGCTTCTCAAAGCACTATTGAAAAATCAACCGCAATGACGGATATTTTGCGATAGAGTGAAGAGCGTTAAATAAGGAGGAACAAGTTCGTGAGTGAAAAATTTGAAATCGTTCTTCAAGCGGATGGTCTATTCTTGACCGTTTTTCCCGATTGTAACGCCTCACTTTCAGACGTCTCTGCGCAGCTTCGAGAACGCGGGTTGTTGGAATATAACGGAGACCTCATCACGCAGGCGCTTACGGAGAGTTTGGGGGTGCCCGTCCGCATCGGAGAACCGCAACAAGAGATCACCAGGGAAGCAGAATTTCGTGTCCGAATTGCTGATGACGCGCTCTCCTGTGAGCTTTGGGTTGTTCCTCCGATTGGAGTGCCGTGGCCCGGCCCTGAGAAGTTACGCGGCGCACTTCAAGAAAAGGGAGTCATTTTTGGTATTGATGATACCATCTTACAACGAATATGTACTGAAATGATAAGCAAACAGTGGGTCGTTGTTGCCAAGGGGATTCCTCCTGTTAACGGAAAAGACGCCCAGATTCAATATAAAGTAAACGTTGATGTCCTGCGTCCAAAGGATCGCGGACATGATAACGTTGATATGAAAGAATTGGGAACGGTTATCAACGTCCTCAAAGGGCAAGAAATTGCTGAGAAGATACCGATACAGGCAGGTACAGATGGAACAAGCTTGATGGCAAAAAAACTTTCCGCTTATATAGGCAAGGACAAAAACTTGCCAGGAGGGAAGGGGACGGTTGTCAGCGAGGACGGCTTGCGTCTGCTTGCCGATATGGATGGGCATCTATTAATTAAAGAGGGTAAACTCAATGTAGAGCCGCATTTTGAGGTCAAAGGAGATGTGGATTACGGCGTTGGGAATATTGATTTTGTCGGGCCTGTTACCGTCAAGGGGAGTGTCCGCGAAGGGTTTGAAGTCGTATCCGGCGGCATTCTTTCTATCGAAGGCGTTGTTGAGGGTGCTATCTTAAAGAGCAGCTCCGATATCTCCATACGCATAGGTGTGCGGGGGACGAATAAAGCCAGAATAGAGGCCAAGGGAGATGTTCTTTGCGGTTATATCGATCAGGCCTATGTCCGATCAGGGGGGAGTATCCACGTCACAGGGGGTATTCTTCACAGCGATGTAGGAGCACGAGAAGAAATCATTTTACTTGGTAACAAAAAGGGGCAGATTGTCGGGGGGAAGATTCAGGCGACTGTCGGTGTTGCATGTGAAATCCTTGGTGGTGAAATGGGAACAAAAACGGAAGTTATCGTTGGTATGATGCCGGAAATTTTGGAAGAACGAACGCGATTGGTGGAAAACATAAAAGAAATCAAGGAACGATTGACTACCGCTGAAACAAATCTTGGTTACCTCAAGGTACTGGAGACAAGGGGAAGCCTTGATAATGAGAAAAGAGGACTTTTAGCTCGCCTGACGAAATCTAAATTTCAACTGATATCTCAGCTGGATACCAGTACGAAGAGGCTTGCTGAGCTGGAGGCCCAAATGGAGCGAGTGAAGGTGGAGGGGCGAGTCAGGGTTCGTAATATCTGCCATCCGGGGGTAAGCATTACGATAAGAGGAATAACGTATCTTGTTCGAGAACCGCTTCGTTTTACCAGCTTTGTTAATGAGAGTGGAGAAATTCGACTGAAATCCTTTGAATAACGCTTGTGCTGACGGAGGTGGCGTGAATGCTTCGCCCTGTGGAAAACCAGCTTGTAATATGGAATGTGGATCAGAAAGCACAGCAGACCAAAGATCCGAATGCCTCCCTTGCTCAAGGGTTGCAGCAAGCGGCTCAGAGCAAGGAAAATGAACAAAAAAGCCAAAGAGTTCAACCCTCACCCAAGACAGAGGGGGAGGTAAAGATTAGACCTGACCAAGAAAAACGCCAGAAAGGGCAGCAGAAGGGCGGGCAAAAAAAGACAGCGGCCTCTTTGATCGTTGAGGAAGAGGAAACAGCCTCTGCAAAAGGGGACAAACGCGCATTTGATTCTTATGCGTGATGCATACAGCGGAGGGATTACGCATTGGAAAAGGGAAAGCAGCTTCTGGGTTATCTTACCATTGATGAAAAAGACAATTATTTCTGCGGCGCTGCGCTTGTAACGGATCCGCGAGGAATTCCTGTTGATTTTCGCTATACGGAGCCCGTTCGCCCCACGCGTTTGGAGCGAATCTTGTACGGCGGAGCGCTGGATATCTATTTGAGGGAGGAAGTTATTCTTGAAAACCTCATCGGTGCGGTGGAGGTCAAGCCCTCTCTATGGATCACGAATGATATTTCCCTCATAAAACCGATTCAGAAAATATCGCGAATTTCTACCCTTTGTATTGAAAAAAGCAGTCATTCTCCGCTTGATCAGACAGGGGTGTCGGAGCCTCAAGCAGAAAAAGGAGTGTTTTTGCTGCAGGCTGACGGAATTAGCTCGCCGTTAAGGCTTACATTATCGGATGAGTCTCTGTCAAAATCCACCGCTATTTTTCAGAACCTGGTTACCGCAGCGGAAGAGATGGAGCTGATGGAGCCCTTTTCCCGCATTAGTAAGGCAATGGAGGCGGTGGCGGAGTCCGCTTCCACGTAACGATGGCACAAATTTTAGCTGATATTGCACAAAAACTCTCCCGCTTATTTTTGGGGCGCATTTGTGTGCGGCATATTGATATGCTTCGGGAACGAGAGACGACGGCGATCCGTACACACCGCCGTTCCATTGAAATAACGACGATGCGCTCACACCCCAGGGTTGGCTCTGCTCGTTTTATTGAGTGGAAAAACACAAAAGCTCAAAGTGCCGGTTCTTTATTGGGAAAGCTAGGGAAAATAAAACCAAAGAAGATCGCATTTAGTCTTAAAAGTGGTAGTATTAAGAAAGTATCGCTTGGGTTACAAGGAGCAAAGGGGGTTCGTGATGGATTACTGAGGATCGCGAATTTGCCGATCTACAGGAAAAATCGATTGAATTTTATTAAAAATCCGCCTAAAATAGAGAAGGCAACTATCTTGGCGCTGTTCTCCCCTATCATTAGGGATAGAGTAGCCAAGACAGTCTTGGATAAATCATCCGGCAACCTGCTTGTGTGGTATGAAAGAAAGAGGGTGAGCGGCGAACCTCAGCATTTGTTGTTGGTTCGGGTCTTTGGGGCGAAGGAGCCGTTACAATGGATCTGGTTGCCTGCTGGAAGAAAGCTTTCCTGAGAGGGAAAGGCGCGTATCGATCTATTTTAAAAACTTTTGGAGGTTGGAATCACTAATGGGAGAAGAGAAAACGTCTGCTGTTTCCGCTGTTAATGTCGGGGATCTGCTTTCAGGAACAGTGGAACACATTGCTCCATACGGGGCCTTTATCAGACTGGAATCAGGCCAAAAAGCCATGGTCCATATCTCGGAGCTTTCACATAACTTTGTAAAAAAAGTGGAAGATGTCCTAACTGTTTCCGAGAAAGTGACGGCGAAGGTTATCAAAATTGACGATAAGGGGCGCATTGATCTTTCAATTAAAGCGTTGCAAGTGCGCGAGCCACAGCGGCCTGTCAAGCGAGAGGAAGATTTTGAAAAAAAACTCACCTCTTTCCTGAAAGTCAGTGATGAGAAAATTGCCGATCTTAACAGCAAGACGAAGGATCCGAGAGCTTCAAAAAAACGCGCCCCTAAAAAATGAACCGGAGATTAACCGATGATAAGGAGTCTGGAAATACAGAGTTCCAGACTCCTTTTTCTCCTGCCACAGAGGAGGATATTCGCATTCTCCTGCAACAGTGCCGAGGTAGAAAATTTGATGCTCGTCGCCTGTTGGGTGTTGCCCTCCGCTGCCGTTTCGGTAAACCGCAGATTATTATCTGCGACCCACTTCTTAACGATAAACCTTTTCCGACCCTATACTGGCTCACCTGTCCTTTTTTAGATCGTTTATGCGGGCGGCTGGAAGCTTCCGGTGCCGTATCCGCCATGGAGATTTTTTTGCAGGACCGCGCCGATGAGTGGTTCGCCTACCATCAGCACTACGCCGCCCTGCGCCTGCGCTTGCTCAGGCAAGAACGCAGCCAAATGCTAAAGACAGATAACGAACGCGCGTGGGAGCACTTAGTGTCCGGCGGAGTGGGGGGCATCGAGTATGAGCCGGGGCATGTCGCAGTGAAGTGCCTTCATTTACAGGTGGGTACATGGCTGGGAATGGGGAACCACCCCGCCCGGTCGTGGCTGGAAGATCGGGTGACACCCCTTGAGTGCGACGGGGGTTTGTGCGGATGATTCCAAAGGTTCGCAAGCGAACTGCACGATATTGGTTCTTACGATTGGATAATTAATTAGGTGAGACGCTATGCGCCATTACCATGCCCTCATTTTGAATAGTCGACCGGTATCATCTTCGTCGTGCAATCTCACTACAATCTCATCGGCTGAAAAGAAGGGCGCCGTGTTATCTGTTCGTTTAGGCAAATCCGAATCGATCAACGTAATCACCGGTTGCAATCCCAAATCGGCATATCGTCGAACAACCGCGAGGAGATTCTCCTTTTTACGATCATCCAAAGATTCAAACACTCCGTCGTGGTACACGAATCGAGGAAACTTTTCGCCTAACCGTGCACGTAACACTGCCAAGTCGAACGCGATACACAGCAGTTTGTGGTAAGTGTGACCATGGCCGGCACTAGTTACGTTGCCTGAATCATCAAGGATCTCGGCACCGAATGCCAAGTGTCCAGCCTGATTGGTTTTTACACTCAGCAACGCTTTACGGTCAATTACTTCTTCAACAATCTCGCTAAAAAAAACTCGGATCGTGGAAAACAGACTCTCTTTATCCGAATTCTGCTTCTCTACATCGACTTCAATTTGTGCTTGCAAATGGCTACATTCCTCCGTTAGAGCACGAATCTCGGTTCGGAGTATCTGTAATCTACGCAGGTACTCCTGCTGATTCTTCAGCGAGGTAATGTCGGCGCGCAGTGTAACCATCTCGTTAGAGAGTTGCTTGTACTTGTTAAAAACGTCTGTTTCGTTCAAGAAGGAGAGCATGTCAGAGCGTTGTTGACCCAAGGTATTCAGCTCTGTGTTCACCCGCCTCAGTTCGTTTTCGATCTCAAGGAACTCCTCTTGCAGATAGCCGCGACGCTCTTCCGTGATCGCACGATTAAAGGCAATCAATTGCTGGAAGTCCTTCTTAATTTGGCCTTGGAATAACACGCCCGCTTCGCCAAAAAGCCTTTGCGCTTCATCCGGGCTGAACAGGATTTGATCTTCCCCCAGCGAAGCCTGGATTTTTTTCCTGTTTTGGCTTAAGGAATAACGCTCTGCGTTGAGCTCAGCGATGCGCTCGTCGATTTCATCAATTACTTTTTTGCTACAATCCCTGTCCTGTACCCGGAAGTCGAATACATCCAACAGATTTTGCTTCTTATCCGCCTCTGTTTGCTTGAGCAGAAGAAGACCCTCTATCCTGCTGATATCCTCAACGGAACCGCCCAGTTCTTTTTCTATTGCTTTCTCATTTTTCTTCTTATTTTCTAATTCCTGTTCTTTCTCGTAATGTCTGGTAATAATTTTCGCATCGAAGCCCAGCGTATGGGCAAGGAATGGTTTCCAATCGACATGTTTGGAAGCGAATTTTTCGAGTTGAAATACATCGCGGAAATCTTTCTGTGACCGCAACAGATAGCTGAGTATCTTGCGAT
The DNA here is from genome assembly GCA_018063805.1 of Synergistaceae bacterium. Taxonomy (GTDB): domain Bacteria; phylum Synergistota; class Synergistia; order Synergistales; family Synergistaceae; genus JAGPAO01. The sequence goes on from JAGPAO010000065.1 coordinate 9,519, forward strand.
ATGGCCACGACTCAAGGGAGCGCCAGTCGAACAGACCATCAAGTAAGCTACGTGCCCGGTCGAACGGGACATCTCGATGATCCCACTCTGTAAGTGGTAATGGCGAGAAGTCTTGATGTCCTGCCTCATGATGTTTGAAGCTGATCTTCGTCGCATCCTTAACACTGCGTCGAATCGTGACATAGGACGCGTCTTCCAACTCAATCTCAAGGAAGAAGACAAAACCCTCAAACAAGTCGAGATGTTTGAACAGGAAAAAATCGCGATTTTTCTTTGATAGAAAACAAAAGTCCAGCAATCGTCCCAGAGTGCTCTTGCCAAGATTGTGAGTATCCTTGTTGCGGTTTTCCAGTAGGCGAATTTCAGCCATGACAACATTTAGTCCGGAGACAAAATCCACCGGTTTGAACGTATTGGGTTTATTGGAATAGAGTTTAGACAGTCTCATTTGGCCCCACGTATTCCACTGCGTCCGTCTTGGGGCGATACTCGATCAGCCCCATCAGATAAAGAAAATTGAGTGATGGCAAGAATAACACGTCACCACCAGTGACGCTCTTTTTTGCGAACGCCCGCAGTTTATCATACTCATCAACGCGGTACTCCCTCAGTCGCGACAACAGTAATAACGACATATTAATGACCGTTTGATCAGGATGTGAGTGTTTGCTCGGTCGTAACATCTTCAAGCCCCCCAATATCGCAGTTCCAATACATATAGAAGAGCACAGCCCGCGTCAATCGCTTATGGGCGTGCTGGCGCAGGACCGCATCTCGGTTGAACAGAAGATCCACCAGATACTCCATGACTTTATCGAAGGTCTGGTAGTCTTTGCGATGGGCTATGATCTTGAGCTGAAACTCATCGGCTGCGGACTCGTAAATCTTCATCAGCTCAATATTTTCCGGTGCCGCCAAAAAAGCACGGATTTGCGCGGCCTCTTTTAAGTACTTACGTCTCTGTGCCTTCGCATAATCTTCAGTCATGTTGTTTATAGTATTCTTCTCGCTATAGGGCACTCTCTGGGTTGGTGGATCGTCAAGCAACTCTGCCAAACTATTCTTTTGGAGCTGGGGTGCCAGGGCTTGGACGACTTCGGCAAGGTCGTCCGAGCTGACGATCAATGGGGAGTCAACAGGATCCAGATTCGCTTTCTGCGCTACCTCTGGGAATTGCGTCAGCCACAGTTCCAGTTGTTCCAAGCCGCAAAGAGAGATCGACGATAGAGGAATTCCACATTGTGTACTTATGTAATCACGTATTTCCGTTTCAGCATTGCCCGTCAGTCTTCGGTTCGCAAAGAGCATGTAATGGTCAAGTTGCTTGGCATCACGTAATTTTTTGATGCGAATAATCTCTTCACCCAAAATCGTCTTACTACTGGATTGACTGTGAAAATTCGATTCAGAAAAGCTACTATTGTATCCATTGGTATGTTTTGCCTGAACAATAGTTGTACCCACCCAGGGAGCAGCCGTACTTGGAAGCAGTTCTGCTGTGCCAACAAATTTAGCATCACGTCCACCATCCGGCCCCTTGGCGAATCCCTGAACGGCTATACCAAGAAGACGTTGACATAAGAGCACTATTAATGTCTCGAACTG
>JAGPAO010000066.1 GCA_018063805.1 Synergistaceae bacterium
AGCCACACCTATAGCAGGGGCTCCCCGAACAATCATATTTTCAATGGCAAGGGCAACCTCTTCATACGTGCGGCAATCAACGTGCTCAACAGCGTGCGGTATTTTTGTCTGGTCCAAGAGGGAAAGAAGCGGGGTAGCGCTGTTCCAGTACATCGTTTCAGGAAGCATCCGAATGAACCTCCACAGGGTTAATTTGAAGAGATTGAACAGCGGCCTTCGCCGTTCCGTCTCTAAAGGTCAGAGTTATATTCTCTCCTTCATGCAGTGCTTCCGCATCGCCCACCCAATGCCCGGAGGCACTGCGGCAAAGGACAAAACCGCGGCTGAGAACTGCCAGCGGAGAAAGCGCATGAAGGGAAGCCGTAAAAAATTTCAACCGATGCTCTGCATCCGAAAGAGATTTCTTTATATCGTTCATGATTATCTTTTCCGCCATCAAAAGTTTTTGTTCTTCCGATGAAAGCTGCCTTTCCAGTTTTTGCCTAAGCCCCACACCTCGCTGCTCCAGATTATGGGAGTGACGCTGGATGATCCCCTCGACTTGAGAACGCATCGTTCGCGATTCCGTTAAGAGTTGAGACGAAAGGGAAATAGCATCAGGAAAAACCTTTTCGGCCGCAGCAGAAGGCGTCGGCGCTTCGGCGTCGGCGGCCATGTCCGCAAGCGTTCTGTCTACTTGATGCCCCACACCTGTAATAACAGGGTAGGGACAAGAAGCGATGGCGCGCACAACCCGCTCATCATCGAAAGGGTTTAAATCATCGCGCCCTCCTCCCCCGCGAACGAGCATAACCACCGATAAATCTCGTTCCTGAGAACAGCGGTTAAAAGCCGAGACTATTTCCGCCGGTGCCGAAAGGCCCTGAACTAAGGTAGGAATGACGAGAATACGAGCGGCGGGAAACCGTCCGCGAGCGACCTTCAAGACATCTTGTATGGCCGCTCCGGTGGGGGAGGTTAAAACAGCAACACGCCCCGGATAACGAGGAAGTTTACGTTTAAGAGAGGGATCAAAGAGCCCCTGTTTTTGAAGCGTTTGTATCAGTGCTTCTTTCGCCCGAGCTTGGTTCCCCGCTCCCAATGGGAGCATCCGAGTCGCGTAAAGTTGATAGGATCCCCTGGCGGCGTAAACATCTATACGTCCTTCGACGTAGACTTCCTCGCCGTCCTGAGCCCACTGCACCACCCCCGAAGCATCAGAGCGAAAGAGCACTCCGGCAACGCGAGCCTCTTGCCCCAGCAACGTAAAATACGTGTGTCCGCTTGAGTGTTTTTTCAATCCCTGAAGCTCACCTCGCAGACGAACAGACCTCAAGGACGCATCTGCCGTCAGCACATTGCGAATTCTCAAAGTCAGTTCATCTACGGTAACCACTTCTGAGTGCGATGCAAAAAGGTCAGTTATCCGGCTTTTCATTCTTTTCTGCGCCTTGTCGAGCTATTTTTCCAAGAACTCCATTCACAAAACGGCTTGATTCCTCTGTTCCAAAAATCTTCGTTAGCTCTACCACCTCGGATATCGCCACCGCCACTGGAACCATTTTACCAAAAAAACCCTCACCAAGAGCCAAACAAATAGCCGCACGGTCTACAGCGACCATTCGCTCCGGTCTCCAACCGATAATCGTTTGCCTTAGAATCTCATCAATTTCCGTCTCTTTTTCAATGACTTCAAGAACCAGACGACGCGCGTATTCAATAATTTCAACGTCCTCCGTCTCAAAGGGAAAAGAGCTGAAGGCCTCGTCAAAGGACAGATCAGGGCGCAAATTCAACTCATAAATCAATTGCAGGGCGATTTCTCTCGCCCTGCGTCTTCGTTGCGCTAATACTGCGCGGTCCAAGGAATCATCTCCTGAATTCTTTGATCAGCCGATCAATCTGCTTCCGCCCGTCTTCGGACAGCGTAAACCAAGACACGACATATGCCAAAACTGCGGCAACAGCCACGCGAAAAATTCCCATTAGCCCCAGTTGCGTTAACGCAATTAATCCCGCGACCCCAACACTCCAAAAAAGAGGAGACCTCCAAACAGGCCCCGAGGGATCCTCATTTTGAGGTGCCCTTTGCGTCCAATTAATATGTACGGCCAAGCCGGACGGACGAAAAAGGTTGTCGAACTTGTCGATTAAAGATAAACGTTTCTGTGGATCGTCCTTATCGGGCAACACAAGGTAAATGTTCAGGAGATTTTGGTCTCCGGAAAAAGACACTTCCTGACAGGTGATGCTTGGCGGCAAATGTGATGCAACAATCTGCTTAAAGCCGTCACCGTCCAGCCAGATCTTTCCCCTCTTCGTTATAGTCCAAAGAAATAACACACCAACCACCTCTCAGTTTGTGAGGTTCATTGGTTCCCGACTCAAACCTCTTCTCCGTAAGAAGCGATATGGGCAGGAGACTCCACGGCAGAGGACGAATCATCCGTTGTTTTTTTCTCAATAAAGGAAATCCCCTGCACATACACATTAACCGCTTTTACAGAGTAACCTGTATGCCGCTCGACCTGTTCTTTGACTGCTTCCTGCACATCCCAGCACACATCCGGGATCCTCAGTCCGTATTTAACGGAGACATAGGTGTCCACTTGAATTTCCGGTACTTCTCCGTCTGTGACTGAAATACGCACACCATTAGCCGTTTTGCGTCCCAGTCTCAGGTTCGCCATCAACCCCGGGTTTGCAGGTTGCACACCCTCAACACTCAAGAGAGCCTTCACCGCCAATTGAGCGATAACATCCTCAGAAATTCGAATGCGCCCCTCAAGAGCCGTCTCCTCTACCGCACCATTTTCGACTGATTCCTGATCACTCTGAAACTGAACGTCTTTTTCCACTTGCTCGTTCGTGCCGTCCATTACAATTCCCCTCCTCTTTGTTTAAGGATCAAATTGTATCCTGTTTGAATACTTTTCCACAGTGAGGACAGATCAAATCCTCGTCCTCATCATACGCGGCAGGTTCATAATAAAAATCCTTGCTGCAATGCGGGCAACAAACAGAGGCATATTCCTCTTCCTCAAACTCGTCGTCATCATCGTCTTCCCCCGTACAGCTGGGACAGGTGCAACTGTTGACATCTTCAAGCTCGGAGAGATCCTCATCAAGCATCTCCAGGTATTCACCCAGTTCCCGATGCACTTCATCATGCGCCTCAATTTCTCCCACCAGAGAATCAAGAGCATCCGTCAACGCGGCGTAAAACTTTAACGTCTCCGGACTTTGAGCAATACCCTGCCCGTCAATTAATCCCTTCAGATAGGCGATTTTCTCTCGTGCACCCATGTTAATCCCTCCTTTTTTTAAAAACGCCAATTCTATTTCTTGGCGCGTTCTATATAATCCCCGGTACGCGTGTCCACTACGATACTCTCCCCATTTTCGACAAAGAAGGGTACAGTAACGACAAGCCCTGTTTCCGTAGTCGCAGGTTTTCCTCCGCCGGAAGCCGTATCCCCCTTAAAACCGGGGGGTGCATCGGTCACCTTCATGATCACCGAATTGGGAAGCTCAAGCCCCATCACGCGCTCCTCAAAGACATTCATCACAACTTCCAGATCATCCACCAAATACTTGACGATATCACCCAAAACTTCCTTGGAGATATGAACCTGGTCGTAGGATTCCATATCCATAAAAACGTATCCATCGCCGTCTTTATACTGATATTGTGCCGGTTTCTCATCAAAAATAACGCGTTCAAAACGCTCTCCCGACTTAAAGGACTGATCAACGGCGGAACCCGTCTCCAGATTCCTCAACTTCCCACGGACAATAGCGCCTCCTCTTCCCATTTTATGGTGTGAGCACTCCACAATCGTCCACATTCCGCCCTCCCATTTGATCTTTAAACCGGGACGAAAATCACTGGTATCTACAATCTGAGCCATTCGCTGATAACCCCCTCCATTCTACCCGTCTATAATAACATGCCAAAGACGCGATTACTAATAAATTATACGTAATCACTCAGTGATATTTATAAAAAAAGTGCTTCAAAATCTCAACGGAAATCATATAAAGCAGAACAATCACGCCTACTGCGGCCAGAAAAACAGCCGGAAGAGGCACAAAACCAAGCAAATCACGCCCCAAAACCGTAAAAGGCAAAAGGACGGCAAAGATAATACTGCACACACATGCTAGCACCAACATGCCATGAGGTCGGCTTTGATAAAAAGGCTTGCGCGTCCGCACGAGAAGGACGATCAAAACGGCGGACACAACGGATTCAACAAACCAACCTGTGCGTATCAGATCCGGGGTGGCTTTTAAATACAGCAAAACGGCAAAGGTCATGATATCAAAAACAGAGCTGAGCAGACCGAAGCGGAGCATAAAATCACGAATGTACTTAATATCCCATCGCTGCGACATCGCCATGCTTTCCGGATCGACATTGTCAGAGGACATCGCCATCTCGGGCAGATCTGTAAGAATATTAGTCAGAAGGATTTGCTTGGGAAGGAGGGGGAGGAACGGCAAAAACAACGCGGCACAAGCCATGCTGAACATGTTTCCGAAATTAGCACTCGTCGCCATATAGATATACTTCATCGTATTCGCAAAGGTCCTTCTGCCGTAAAAAACACCATCCAGAAGAACGCTTAAGCTTTTCTCCAAAAGGATAATGTCCGCCGTCTGCTTAGCAGCATCCACCGCAGAATCCACGGATATTCCGATATCCGCAGCATTGAGAGCCGATATATCGTTGATTCCGTCCCCCATATACCCCACGACGTGGCCGCTTTTCCGCAGAGCTAAAACAAGCCGCTCCTTCTGATTGGGCTCCACCTCCGCAAATACATCCGTCTTTGCAGCAAGGGCAATCAGTGCCCCATCGCTCGTAGCTTGTATTTCCAATCCCGTCAGAATCTGCGGTTCTATCATTCCCGCTTGCAGGGCTATGGTTTTGGCAACTCTGGCATTATCGCCGGTAATCATCTTGAGATTGATGCCGGATTTCTTAAGCTCGGCAATCACCTCCGCCGTATCCTCTTTAATAGGATCCTCAAAAATCAGAAAACCAACGAAAATCATATCCTCTTCCTCTTGGCGAAGCAGGACGCTCGTGCCGGCAGCCATTCTTTTTATCGCAACGGCAATCGCTCTAAAACCCTTGTCGCCAAATGAATTAAATAGAACCTTAAGGCGTTCCTTCTCCTCGTCGGATAACGGGAACCGAACGGCATCCTCCTTGTTAACAAGAGAAGTGCAAACATCGATGATTTGCGCAAATGCCCCTTTAGTAACGCATATAACTTCACCCTCAGGCGATTTCGCCAAAATACTCAGGCGTTTTCTCGTAAAATCATAAGGGATCTCATCCAGCTTCTCCCAACCGGACAGGCTTAGCCCCGAAGCAATGGCGGCATCTTTAATAGCAATATCCAATGGATTGACAAACCCCGTCTGAAATGCGGCGTTGATGAACCCTAAATCAAAGACATACGGATCCTCCGCCCCTCCTCCATTTAAAGCCTGCTTCAAATGGATTTTCCCGCTGGTGAGCGTTCCCGTCTTGTCTGAGCAAAGAACATCCATGCTGCCGAAATTTTCTATAGAATCAAGCCTTCGTACAATGACTTTTTTAGCAGCCATCGCCCGCGCACCCCACGCTAAATTAACGCTTACGACAGCGGGAAGCAACTGCGGGGTTAACCCTACCGCCAGGGCAAGGGAAAAAAGAAGGGATTCCAAAACGGGGCGGTGAAAGTAAACATTCAGAAAAAAAATACAGATCACCAAACCAAAGGTAATGTACGCCAGAAAAGCTCCGAATTTCGCCAACCCCTGCTGAAAATCTGACTTTTTCAAGTTCAAAGTGAGTCGTTTTTGTATCTCGCCAAATTCCGTATCCTCCCCCACGCCAACGATGAGCGCCTTGCCGGTACCACTCACGACATGCGTCCCTAAATAAAGGACATTCGTTCGTGAAGCTATTGCAGCAGCGGCATCCACAACTCCCTTTTGCTTTTCCGAAGGGAATGTCTCCCCCGTGAGGGCTGATTCATCCACAAAAAGATCCTTGGTATCCAGAACAAGACAGTCGCCGGGCACCAGATCTCCCGCAGAAAGCAGGACCACATCTCCGGGCACAACTTCCTCAAGCGGTATACTCACTGTTTCTCCGTCGCGCAGAACGAGAGCGGTGACGTGCACAAGCGCGATCAGCTTCTTAACGGCCTGCTCCGCGCCGTGCTCCTGCCAAAAGCCCAAAAGTGCAGTGATAAAAAGGATACACAAAATAATGACCCCATCCGTAGCATCGGAAAGCGCAATCGAAAGCAGTGCTGAAAAAAGCAAAATCAGCGTGATAAAACTTTTAAACTGACCGAGAAATAACCGCAACGGAGCGGGAAGAATAAACGAGCGATGCCGCCGATTTGCCTCTTCCAAGCGCATCTTTGCCGTCTCGCTGCTCAGGCCATTCAAATCACTTTTGAGCTCAAGAAACAAAGCATCCTGTGTTTTATCCCAAAAGACAGCTCTTTTATCCATTTTATCCACCCTGTCCTCTTCGAGAAATTCTCACTCTATTATAGCTTGAGGTGCAAGAGGCCGCTTTCCAAAACGCACACGCATTAAATGAAGTGGTAAAATAGGTTTTAATGATAAAAAAGCCGTAGGAGTACTTGTTCCTGCATCGTAAATCCGGGGAGTGAATTGCATGTTGGTTCATGATATAACAACGGGGCAAAAGGGACACAATTTAGAATCCTACGAAAAAAATGACAGCTACTTTATCATCGCTTGTTTTGACGATGTCGAGGAGATTCAAAAAAACTTTGATATTGCCACCTATTCAAGGGGTATTTATGAAAATTTCAACGATAATATTAAATTTGAATCCCACGAAACGTATGATTTCATGAGTTTCGTTTTTTTTAAGTTCATCGATGAACGCTTCTTATTCGAAAAAATTAACCTTTACCACGGATCCAACTTTATCATCCTTATCGTTGACGACACGAATAAAATCCACAACAAAATCATTAATGAATTACGAGTGGATTATTTCAAACCGAACAATGGAAAAGAAGAACTGGCGCTCATCTACTATAAATTTTTCAATAACGCGCTATCGGAAATGTTCGAGTCACTCTGCCGTTACGAGGAACTTCTCATTGACACTGAGGCAAAGATACTAAAAAGCATCGATCATTATAATTTTGAGGAAATAGTGGGCATGAAAAGCATGTCTTTCTCAATAAAAAAATACTTGAGGTTCCTGCTCCACGTCGGTGATCAAATATCCGATAACGATAACCATCTGATACCACAGCGGCAGATAAAATACTTCAACAACTTGGACGTCCGCATCAATCGGCTGTACGAGTTTGCGGAGAACATCCATGAAATGACCGAGCATCTAATGGATATGTATGACTCTACCGTGACCTCAAAAACGAATAAACTCATCAACAAATTGACGCTGTTTACCGTATTTGCAACGCCTCTGACCGTTATCTCCGGCATCTACGGAATGAACTTCGCCTATATGCCGGAACTTCAGCACAAACACGGGTATTTTATCGTGCTGGGCGTCATGTTTCTGTGCCTGACCGCAACCTACGGCATTCTCAAAAAAATAAAGTTGCTGTAAAAAAATCGCGAACTTCAATCTCCGATACACAACGCTATACTTGTGATACCTTACCTCCCCACCTCGCAATAGCCAAACTATTGACATCCTGAATCGGCTAATTTATAATACATGAATGTTAAGGTGCTTAATTATTTAGCAGGTTAACATTAGGCGTGGCGGGTGCCTCGCCTTGATGCCCCAATACAAAAGAGACGAAAAAACCCAAAAATATACAGACAAAAGCACTCAATATCACAGAATAAACGCACCCGCAAGAGCCTGTTTCCGCGTAACAATACTGCCGAGAGGCTACGTCATCCCAACGAATTTTCCCTTAAATCAGAGGGAAGAAAACAACATTTTACTTTTGACTATCGATTTTTCATTAAAAACAACAGAGAGGAGGAAAAGCAACGGCGTTTTATATAAAAATATCGAACGGATGGTGAGTGAAATGGATTTGAAAGCAGTGTGTTTGAAATATGAAAATAAGGTTATTGAGTTGCGAAGAGAGTTCCACATGCACCCCGAACTTTCCTTTCAGGAAATACGAACAGCGCAACGTGTCAGAGAAGAACTGGATAAGGCCGGCATTGCATGGGAAAACGTGCCGGACACACACAGCGTTATTGGAATCGTCAAGGGCGCACACCCGGGGAAAACCATCGCACTACGCGCCGATATGGATGCTCTGCCGATGCAGGAAGAAAGCGACCCCCCTTATAAGTCTCAAATCGAAGGCGTGATGCATGCCTGCGGGCATGACGCACACGTCGCCATGCTCCTCGGTGCCGCAATGACAGTGAACGAGGCAAAGGAAGAGTTGGCAGGAGAGGCCCTTTTTTGTTTTCAGTCGGGAGAAGAAACAGGCAGCGGCGCTCTAAAGATTATCGAGTACTTGGAAAAACGCGGAGGCGTGGACCGAATGATCGGCCTCCATATCTGGGCCAGCTTTAAAGAGGGGACGATCGTTCTTCTGGACGGACCGACCATGGCGGGTGCAGTAGGGATCGAAATATGTATCACAGGTCAAGGAGGGCACGGCTCGCGCCCCGATCTTGCGAAAGATCCTGTCAAGGCAGCATGCGACTTGGCACTCAAAATATCCTCCATTCCCAGTAACTTCTATGACGTGCTGGATCACAGCGTCGTTCACGTCGGTTCCATTCAAAGCGGCACCATTGGCAACATCTTCCCGGACAAGGCAATTTTAAAGTGCGGGTGCCGTTATTTTAAACCGGGCGGCGGCGATAAAATCATGGATCATATGCGCCGCATGGCAGGCGGTGTCGCACTAATTTATGACGTTGATATCGAAGTAACCGTAAAAGGACAAGCACCTTCAACCATTAACAATCCGGAGGCAACCGCGCGAGCCAGAGAATTAGTCCGTGATGTGGACGGCTTAGAGGTTGATTCGAAGCAGCAGCCGATCTGCGCGTCGGATGATTACGCCTACTACTTGGAAAAATACCCCGGGTTCTACGGCTTTTTAGGAGCAATGAACGAGGAAAAGGGCATCATTTGGACCCAGCATAATTCAAAATTCGACGTAGATGAGACGGCGCTCAGAAAAGGCTATGAATTTATGAGCCGCTACACCGTCGATTTTCTGAAACCCCAGAAGTAGGAAGCACGTTTAAACGCACACTATTAAACGAGGAGGAACGAACATGGCAACAGAGACAGCGGTCAAAAAAAGCGGTTTTCTCGCCTGGATCGAAAGAGTGGGAAACAAAATGCCCCACCCTTTCAAAATGTTTATGGAAATAACAGGTTTTGTGCTTGTATGCTCCTTAATTTTAGGCCTCATGAAAGTGTCCGCCATTCACCCTGCGACAGGAGAAACCATTACGGTCGTCAACCTGATCAGCATCGACGGGCTACTTCTCTTTACGGGAAATTTTGTAAAAAATTTCCAAAACTTCCCCGTTCTTGGTATCGTCATTATTTTAGGTGTTTTCACGGGAATTTGCGATCGTACGGGCTTTTTTACAACGGCCATCCGAATGGGACTGGCTAATGTCAAGGGTAACGCGGTTGTTTTTATCGTCGCCATTATAGGTGTATTGGGCAACCAGGCAGGAGACGCTTCTTTTATCTTAATCCCTGCGATTACCGGTGCCATTTTTCTTGGGTTGGGGAGACACCCTCTGGCGGGAGTATTTCTGGGATACGCCTCTGTCGGCGGCGGTTATACAACATCACTTATCCCCGGAGGCTGGGACGTAATCTTAACACCCATTACCATTAACGCAGCTCAAAGCATGGCGCCTAATTTTGATATGTCCCTTCTTTCCGGGTATCTCATGCTTTTTGTTTCGGCGCTTCTGTGCGCCACTGCCGCAACCTTCGTAACGGTTAAAGTGATTGAGCCAATGCTCGGAACTTATCAGCCCGAGGGGGAAATTGATGTCAACACAAGCGTTAGCCCCGAAGAAGCTCGCGCCGTCAAAAAAACGGCCTATGCGGTACTGGCGTTTCTTGTATTACTGGTGGCTCTTTGCCTTCCCTCAAACAGTTTTTTGAGGAACGCAGAAACGGGCTCTCTAATCTTCAAGGCCCCACTGATGGCCAACATGCAATTTATCGTCATTGTCGTCTTTGCGTTATGCGGATTGGTATACGGCGCTTCCGTGGGGAAGATCCGCTCCATCGATGACATGGCCAAACTCATGGAGGAATCCGTTAAAACCCTAGCGCCCTTTATTGTTTTAGCTATTGTAATCGGTCAATTTCTGTTTCTTTTCGACCAATCCAAGCTCGGTCAGGTTCTGGCAATACGAGGGGGACAGTTTTTGGCCTCGCTTCCTGTTCCGACGCAAGTCATCATCATATTCTTCTTCATTTTGACAGCGGTCGTGAATCTTTTCATCGGAAGCGGAGGGACAAAATGGCTCTTGATGGGACCCATTTTCGTTCCCATGTTGATGCAGCTGAACATTCACCCCGCTTTTATACAAATCGTCTACCGCTTGGGCGATTGCGCAACCAATCACTTAACGCCGCTGTTCGCGTATTTTGCGATCCTCTTAACCACAACGCAAAAATACGATAAAAATGCGGGGATGGGGACATTGTTCTCTGCGATGCTGCCGTATTCTGCAGTATTTCTTCTGGTGTATGCCGCTCAGATATTTTTATGGATGACGTTCAACCTCCCCACAGGATTCGGCGGAGGCGTTTGGCTGCGCTAACCGATGCAAAAGATCGAATGCATCCTGCCCCGAACAGGAAACTAATACAGACAAACAAGTCGGAGGCAAAACCGCCTCCGACTTGTTTTATTCAGCACAATTCGCCGCTTCGCTTGAGATTTCCGTCAATAAATTCGCTGCCCGTGTCTCAAAAAAGGTCTCGACCAAATTTCGTATTCGATGTATTCTTACTCATGCTGTATCCAACATATGTTGGTTTTTATTCTTATCGGCTTTAGCCAACACAGGATACGATTTTTATGCCGTGAAACGATTTTCCCAAACGCATACGCGGGGAATAAATTGAG
>JAGPAO010000194.1 GCA_018063805.1 Synergistaceae bacterium
CCCCAATCGCGCTTTTAATCGCTCTAATGCTGTCTCTTCAGAGATAATTCTAATCGATCTGACATGCGGAAGCTGATGCACTTTTGCCGCAGTTTCTTCGAGATTGACATTGGGTCTCAGGTAGGCTTGTATCGCCAATTCCCCTTCCAAAATGTTCACCACATGGCGTGCATTCACCACAAAGAGGGCACTACTTCCCACGATATAAAAAACAGCGATGGACGTAAAAACAGTTAGCGCACTCAGCCCCCAGTGCCTGAATATCAGCCTGGCTCCGTCTCTGATTGCATATTTAAAACTCCCCATCTATTTCGTACCTCCCGCGTTTTTCATCCCGAACAATCCTGCCTATTTTTATTTCGACAACTCGATGGCGATAAGCATCCACTAGATGCTGGTTATGAGTTGCCATCACAACGGTCGTCCCCAAAGCATTGACGGACAGAATCAGCTGCATAATCTCCTCTGCTGTGTGTAAATCCAAATTCCCCGTCGGTTCGTCCGCCAGAAGAATAGAGGGGGAATTTACAATGGCACGAGCAACAGCAACCCTTTGTTGTTCTCCGCCCGAAAGCTGAGGAGGATAGAGAAAACGCCGACGCCATAAGTTCACCTGGTCAAGAACTTCTCCCGTTCTTTCTTTGACCTCTCTTTGGGCAACGCCAAGAACTTCCAACACAAAGGATACATTTTCAAAGACATTCAGGTGAGGAAGCAAACAGAAATCTTGAAAAACGACGCCAATATCCCGACGAAAAATAGAAAGATCCACTCGGCTCATTTTACGCAATGAAAAAGAACCTACGGTGATCTGTCCCCTGGTAGGGGCAATTTCTCTCGTAATACAACGCAATAAAGATGTCTTGCCTGATCCTGTAGGCCCAACGAGATAAACAAACTCTCCTTTGGGTATATCAAGATAAATATCCTCTAAAGCCGTAATGTCGGGGTGAAATATCTTAGTGATCCCTGAAAAACGAATATCCATAGATTACCTCCTGCGCATGGCCAATACTTGAACGGCGTTATGAACGATTTCTCGATGTGTTAACCCGTAATACTCACGCAACTCTTCCACCGTACCGCTTTGGCCAAAATGATCCTCTATCGCAACATACCGCACGGGAACAGGATACAGCCGACTGACACACTCGGTAACAGCACCGTACAAGCCCCCTATTTTGCTGTGTTTTTCTGCAACAACACAACAGCCGGTTCGCCTGATCGAGGACAATAAAATTTCTTCAGGAAAAGGCTTGATGCTGTAACAGTCAATGACCTCAGCATGAATCCCCTGAAGTTTCAATATATTTGCAGCTTCCAACGCCTCACGCACCATAATACCACAAGCGCAAAAAGTTACACTCTCTCCTTCTAATAATAATCGCGCGCCACCAATGGCGAAATCAGAATCTTCATCGTTGTAAATCGGCTCAACTGAAAGATAACTGAGTCTTATATAGGCAGGCAACGATGATTTCAAAAGCAATTCAAGAATATTTTCCAAACAAATAATATCAGAAGGAACCAAAATAATCATGTTTGGCATTACCCGCATCAATGCGAGATCTTCAATCATTTGATTTAACGCGCCGGACTGAGCTTGTTCTTTGCTGTCATGTGCCGCTGCGATACGAACACGTAAGCCGGGAAGGGCAATAGCTGTACGAATTTGTTCATATCCCTCGACTGCAATGAACGGAGAGATGGATTCCGACATAAAAACGGTCTTCCCGCACAATGCTGCGCCGGCAGCTGATAAAAGAAAATCGCGGCTGTTTTTTTGCCATCGACGAATGCCGTCTCTATCCGGTACCTCCATACAGTTGCACAATGCATCCTCTTCGTTTCCCAAGAAGACAAAGTCTGCCCCCTCTTGAGCCAATCTTGCTAATATTTTCTGATAGGCAACAGCGGTGCTCTCTTTTATTTTCACAGTACTATCCTTCATCGGCAGTTTTGACCTCCAATATTGACAGTGCCAGATCGGCCTCCGACATCGTTAACATTCGTTTATATTGGTTACTATTACTCTCGATAAAAGGCAAGCCTTTTCCAATACGAGTGTGCAGAATGATCATTTTAGGCCGGCAATCTTCCCAATTTATGCCTGAAAAAAAATCCTCAAGTGAGGAAAAGCTATGCCCATCCAGATAAACCGGATTCAACCCAAGTTCAGCGGTTTCCTGCATCAGCAAGGAGAGGGATTCAGACAATACTTTTTCATCGGAGTTATTGATGATTACGACATACATTATCCGACCTAATCTGTATCCACAGGCGGACTGAAATGCGTGCCAAACAAGCTCTTCGGATAACTGTTTTACATTGAGAAGACACACTACTCGTCCTGGTGAGCCTATTGCTTGAAGCTCTCGTGCCATTCCAACAGCGATACCGGCACCAAAACCGTGCGCCGTAGCAGGAGCATCTACACCCGGAGTTCTAATGTCGGGAGTTCCTTGTAAAATCGCTCCAAGACGAAGGTAACACCAAAGTTGCTCTCGATCAAAAAAACCATTTCGCGCAAGGACGGCGTAAAGAGCGGAACACCCATCCATGTCCCCTAAAATAAAACGATCTCTCTGAGGTAAATGAGGCTCTTTAGGATTTATGTTCAAAAATCCCCAGTAAAGATAGACTAGAACATCAACAAGAGAGAGAGCGGCATCCACTCCTGCTGATCGAGCAACGGAAGACATACGCACAACATCCTTCCGTATTTCCTGTGCGATAGAGGTTAAGAGCTCCATATGCATTCCGTTCTTCACTCTGTTTCTTTCTTTCCAATCAGGGCGAGAACTCCCCGGCTAAAAATGGCCATAATCTGATCTCTTGCCTCTGTTAATAATTTCTCGTTATTGGAAAATAAAGGATAGGACGTGCTCGCTTCATTTAGAAGCGAAAGATTCCATTCTTCAGCAAACGACCTGACTTTTGGATCATAAGCGGCGGCAATGACGGGTATTCCAGCGAGGACACAGAGCACGGAGAAATGAAGCCTCATACCAAGCCCTGCAGAGGCACCGCGAGCAACCCGTGTAAAATCTTCCAGAGTATGAATAAGAACAACGTCCCCATCCGGAAGGCATCCCTCTGCTTGCAATGATTTTAACAGCGTTAAATCCTCTTCAGAGAAAGCAACACAACATATTTTCGTTTTATAATCGGAGGAAAGAGTTTTTGCTGCGTTCAGAACCTCCTCAAGAAAGGATCTCTTCCAAGGCCGAAGATTCAATAAAATACATTCCTCCCCATCCTCCAAGGGAGGAAGATCGAACGCCAACACAAGATCGGGTGAGAGAAGAGATTCTATCCCCCAATTTTTGAGCATCATTTGCGACCGTTTATCGCGGACTCCAATCCAACGACAGAGACGAAAAGCACTTCCGGCAATCAAACGGGAAAATGAACTC
>JAGPAO010000195.1 GCA_018063805.1 Synergistaceae bacterium
GTCATTAAAACGTTGACATTCAATGACAAATGCAATACGATTGCAACAGGAGGTGGTGCAGATGAAAGCGCGATCCACGGTACAGGTAAGAATCGACAACGAAACGCGGGAACAAGCAGCCGCCTTATTCGATCGTATGGGATTGGACATTCCCACAGCGATACGCATGTTTTTAAAACTATCCCTTGAGGTTAATGGTTTGCCCTTCCAACCGCAAATCACCGCTCGTGATGAAAACGGCTTCAGCCTATACGATGCTAAACGAATTGAGACGGCAAGAAAACAGCTGGACGCAAAAAAAGGCACGACACACGAACTCATTGAGGTTTAGAAAAACATGCATAAAACATGGTCGGAAGAGGGATGGAACGATTATTTATACTGGCAATCCCAAGACAGAAAAACACTCAAAAAAATAAACGATCTCCTAAAAGACATCGAACGAAACGGGCCGGATAAGGGGATCGGCAAACCGGAACCGCTGAAAGGAAATCTCAGTGAGTTTTGGAGTCGGCGTATTGATGAAAAAAATAGATTGGTTTATCGCGTGATCAACAATGTATTGGAAATCGTGATATGCCGGGAACATTACTGAACACGCGAGCCCATCCTTAGTAACCCTTATGCTTCCGTGAATTTTCTTGGGGTGATGCGCTCCCGCATCCGCCGATAGACTCCCGGCGGGACGAATTCCTGAATCGCGCCGCCAAAGGAAAAGACCTCCTTAACACCGCGGCTGGAGAGATACGAGTAGCGCGCGTCGGTAACGAGAAAAAAAGTCTCCGTTTCCGGGGCCAGTTGGCGGTTCATCTGAGCCAGCTGAAACTCATATTCAAAATCAGAGAGAGCGCGCAATCCTCGCAAAATAACGCGGCTGTGCTCTCGGCGCATAAAATCAACCAGCATGCCGTCAAAGGCTTTAACCTCAACATTGGGCAAATGAACCAACGCCTCGCGAGCCATGATCCGGCGCTCATCAACGCTAAAGGTCACCTGTTTTTCCGAGTTGACCAAAATCGCCACCACCAGTTCATCAAAGATAGCGGCTCCCCTCTGCGCAATATCAAGATGTCCATTTGTGAAAGGGTCAAAGGACCCCGGGTAGACAGCACGAATCAAACGCCATCCCCACCTTTCCTGTAAAAACTCAACACCGTTTCGCCGTACGTTCTATGTTCAACGGAAAATCCATCCAAAAATTCGCTGAAAGGAGGTTCTCGCAGGGAATGTTCAAAGACAAAAACGCCGTTCTCCGCAAGCAGGGAGACGTGCTGCGCCAACAGCTCCGGCAAATGACGCCCCCAATCGAGATGATAGGGGGGGTCGGCAAAAATGACATGAAAAGGAACCCCCGTTTTTGCTAACTTTGGGAGCGCGCGCCGCACATCCAAACACAGACAGCTAAAACGCTCATCGGTGATCCGTTTTTTTATATCCACACAGCGGCTGCGCTCCGATTCGACCGCAACCACCGCACAAGCTCCGCGAGCCAGAGCTGTTTTCGCCACTTGCCCCGTCCCCGAAAAAAGATCCAAAAAACGCAAATCCCGAACATTGCCGAGAATATTGAACAGCGCAAGCAACACCTTTCCCGATGTCGGGCGAGCTTCCTTCATCCTCCTGCCTCTTTTCCGCAACTATTCTCCTTAAATCGTAGTACAATCATTGGGTATTGCCGCAACACAGACCACAACACACAGGAGGCTCTTATGACAACCTTATCCGATCAAGGAGAAAAAATTTCAAAGTTAAAACCGTGCCGCCGGAGTTTGATCGCCGTATCGCTGATGCACTTTGTCAACGACCTGCACCCGACTTTTTTACCCGCTTTCCTGCCCGCATTGGTCAAAAGCCTCTCTCTCAGCCTGACACAAGCGGGAGCACTCAACGCACTTTTTGGCATTATAAACCTTTTTGGACAACCGCTGGCGGGCCATCTTGCAGACAGACAAAAAAAACCGTACTTCACCCTCTGGGCCCCGCTGTTTACCGCAGCAGGAGCCTGCCTGCTCCCTGTTTCCCCATCCTACGGCACAGCCCTTCTTTTTGTAACCGTCCTTGCTCTGGGGACATCCGCTTTTCACCCGCAGGGACACGGACTCACCGGTATTGCGGGGGGAGAGACACACCTTGCAACCTACTTATCTATTTTTGGAGCCGCAGGAAGCATGGGGGCCGCGCTCAGCCCTCTCTACGCTGTTTTTCTGGCAAAAACAATTGGTATCCACGCCATTCCCTTTACGCTTATCCCCGTAGCAGGCATTGCCTTTCTCGCGAGCCGGCTTATGCCTCAACGCTGCATGAACACAGATGTAAAGACGACAAAAAAAATCCCCGGAGGGCAGTTCTTCCCGAATTTATTCAAAACGTTTAAAACGTGCAAAAGCCTGATGATGATCTCCATCGTGCGCGATTCCACCTCTCAGGGGATTCGCGTCTTTATCCCCCTGTTGATCACCGGCAGCGGAGGCAGCATCGCCGCAGGGGGAGGAACGCTCTTTGCCTTTACCATTGCGGGAACGCTCGCAAACCTCGTTGGCGGCAGACTCGCCGATCGCTTTGGAAAAATGCACCTGATCCTCACTCTGCTGGCCATCGCGCCGCTCGTGCTCTTTCCGGCTATCCACACGAGCGGAACACTCTCCATCCTCCTCTTTATCGCAGGGGGAGCATTATTGGCCGCAAGCAATCCCGTCACCGTCGCCATGGCACAGGAACTGGCCCCGGAGTCTCGAAGTGTTGCGAGTTCCCTCGTCATGGGAGTCGCCTGGGGCGTCGCCAATCTGGTGGCCCTCCCCATCGGCCGCCTTGCGGACAGAACGAATCTAACCCTATCCTTAAGCGTCGTTTCCTTTTTACCGTGGATCATCATCCTTTATTTTCTTGTGCAAAAACTATTCAAGCGAAAAACCGTCTGACGCATTCTCCTCTAAGCCCAACAAATTTAAAACCTCTTTAAAGCACGCCCGAACCCCGGGCGTGCGATAGGGAAGCCCGACCGTATCAACTTTCGCCTGAATGCCATGCTGCGTTGGCATAATCCGGATAAAAAAGTGCTGCTCAAATCCCTCATCCAATGCGATCACGCGAATCAGAGCCGTTCCGTCCTCGCCGATAAAGACATCTCTGAAAAAACCTCGAAAATCACGTCCCGCTATTTCCTTATCCCTCAATTGATCCAGAATGACCCCTATTTCTCCATGACGCGCCGTTTCAACGGACATTTCCCATGCCTCCTCCACTCTATCGGCTCTCGGCACCTCCGTGCATTTCTGCGCTATCACAGCAAAGGTATCCTTCCCCATACTCTTCCATTTTCGTTCGTACTTTGTGACACATTCGCGCAAGGGGTTGACTAAAACCTCCCCAACCTCAAAAGAACTGTTTTTACCGAAAGCATTTTTCGTCTCCG
>JAGPAO010000196.1 GCA_018063805.1 Synergistaceae bacterium
TTGTCCGAGCGGAATATTACGGTTATTATGGGCGAAACGTTTTGCCGGGGAAAAAGCACTTTGACTGCGGCGTCGTAATCCTTACAAAATTGAGGGGGCATGTCTCGTGGGGTTCAAATCTGATATTCAAATTGCGCAAGAGGTTAAGCTGCAGGATATCCGATCCATAGGCAAAAAATTGGGAATCGGTGAGGATGAACTGGAGCTGTACGGAAAGTACAAGGCAAAGCTGGATTACAATCTGTTGAAAGAACCGCGAAAACTGCAAGGGGAACCGAAACTGATTCTCACGACAGCCATTTCTCCGACTCCGATGGGAGAGGGCAAAACAACGACGACCGTTGGTGTGGCAGATGCTCTGGCTCTGTTGGGTAAAAACGTCATCGTCGCTCTGCGGGAGCCCTCACTGGGTCCTGTTTTCGGCGTCAAAGGGGGAGCCGCCGGAGGCGGGTATGCGCAAGTCTGCCCCATGGAGGATATCAACCTCCACTTTACGGGGGATTTTCACGCCATCGGCGCTGCCAGTAATCTTTTGGCGGCGATGATCGACAACCATATCCATCAGGGAAATACTTTGGATATAGACACGCGGCGGATCCTATGGAGACGCTCTATTGATATGAATGATCGCCAGCTGCGCAGCATCGTTGACGGACTTGGCGGAAAGGCCAACGGAGTGCCTCGCGAGGATGGCTTTGATATCACCGTGGCTTCGGAAGTTATGGCCATTTTCTGTTTGGCGACGGACATTGCGGATTTAAGGGATAAATTGGGTAAAATCGTCATCGGATACAACCGTGCCGGCGCTCCTGTAACAGCCGGAGAGCTGAAGGCAAACGGAGCCATGGCGGCTCTTTTGAAAGATGCCCTCAAGCCCAACTTGGTGCAGACGCTGGAGGGAACCCCCGCCTTTATCCACGGCGGACCCTTTGCCAATATCGCGCACGGCTGCAACTCTGTTATCGCCACAAAAATGGCGATGCACTTTGCCGACTACGTGGTAACGGAAGCGGGCTTCGGTGCCGATCTCGGCGCGGAGAAATTTATCGATATCAAATGCAGAAAAGCGGGGCTTGTCCCCAGTGCCGTTATTTTAGTGGCCTCCATCCGCGCTCTCAAGCACCACGGCGGCGTTGCCAAGGCGGATTTGGGTACGGAGAACCTCGCGCTTCTCGAAAAAGGGCTCCCCAACCTGCTGAAACACGTCCGCAACATCACGGAGGTTTACAAGCTTCCCGTTGTTGTGGCCATCAATAAATTCCCCACGGATACGGATGCCGAAGTGGAACTGATCCGCAAACGCTGCAAGGATCTCGGCGTATCGGTAGAACTCTCCGAAGTTTGGGAAAAGGGCGGAGCAGGCGGAGAAGCTCTGGCAAAAGAAGTCATTCGCCTGGCGGAATCCGGCGGCAATAAGGATTTCTCTTATGTCTACGAGCTGGAGTTGCCCATACGAGAGAAGATCAAGCAAATCGCGCAAAAGGTATACGGCGCGGCCGATGTCAACTTTACCTCCGCAGCCCTAAAGGAAATGGAAAACCTGGAAAAACTCGGTTTTGGGAATCTGCCCGTCTGCATGGCGAAGACGCAGTACTCTTTCAGCGATGACGCAGCCCTGCTGGGCGCTCCCTCCGGATTTACAATCACAGTGCGGCAAGTCCGCGTATCTGCGGGTGCGGGCTTCCTTGTGGCGCTTACAGGCGATATAATGACGCTGCCCGGGCTGCCCAAAGTGCCCTCGGCGGAAAAAATAGACGTGGATGCGGACGGAAAGATATCCGGCCTGTTTTAGGAGGACTTTTATTGGCTCAATGGCTTTACGGTAAACCTGTTTCAGAGGCGGTCTGTGCCCCCTTACCCTCGCGCATTGCGGCGCTTCAGGGTCGGGGGGTACACCCTTGTCTGGCGATAGTTCGCATCGGCAACTCGGCGGATGATATTTCCTATGAGCGGGGTGCGATGAAAAAGTGCCAATCCATCGGGATCAAAACGGAGCAGCACGCTCTTGCCATGGATGTTTCCCGGCAAGAGCTGATCGCGCGGTTATCCACTTTAAATGCCGATGCAAACGTGCACGGTATTTTACTGCTGCGTCCCTTTCCGGCTCATATTGACGAGCTGGAGGTTCGCAATACCATCTCCCGATACAAGGATGTAGATGGTTTCAGCCCGGAAAACACGGCAAAACTGTACGAAGGGGACGACTCCGGCTTCCCTCCCTGTACCCCCACTGCGGTGGTGGATATGCTCAAGTATTATCAAGTCCCCCTTGCGGGGAGCCGCGTTGTGGTTTTGGGGCGCTCCCTAACGGTGGGGATGCCCGTCTCCATGCTGCTGTTGCGGGAAAACGCAACGGTCACCATCTGCCATTCCAAAACGCAGAACATGAGGGAGATCACCACCGGGGCGGATATCCTCATCTCCGCTGTGGGCAAAGCGGGGCTGATCAACGGCGATTATGTCAAAGAGGGAGCAGTCGTCATTGATATAGGGATCAACTGCGACGCAGAGGGCAATCTCTGCGGTGATGCTGATGTTGCCGGTGTTCTCGGTAAAACAAAAGGCATCACACCTGTTCCCGGAGGGGTTGGATCTGTGACGACCAGCATTTTGGCGCGGCACGTGGTTCAGGCTTGCGAGATGATTTCATCCTTATAATAAAACATTAAAAATTTCTCCATGCAATCAGGATCTGTCAGGGGTTCAGCCAAAAGGGCTGGGCCCCTTTTTTTGTCTCTTTGTTTTTAAAAAGGATGGGTTGTATAATTACAGGCAACAAAACACTGTTATAGTTGACACCAAATGGTGATCTTGCAGATGGAGGTGGCAACATGTCCAACTTTGTATCAGTCAGCAGCAAGCTCAATCTAAAGCTTCACACGGGGCAGGGGAGCACGGGGAAAGCGATCTACAGGACGCTCTCTCTTTCGCGCATCAGCAATTTGGCGACCGCGTCTCAACTCAACAGTTTTGCGTCGGTTTTGGCGGGTTTGATGCAGCATCCTGTGGTCGAAGTGGCTAAAATCCACACAGACCGCATCGAAGACTAGAGAAGGGGAGCGTGAAGAGATGAAAACACTGCGCATGAAATTTGAAACGGACGGAGCGTCCTCCTATACCCTCAGCCTGGGCTACTGCCGGGAGGATTTGACACTGGAGGAAGTGCAAACGGCGATGGAATCCATTAAGGATAACCCTGTTTTCACCTTTGGCCTGACGGCGATTGCAGGAGCGGATATTGTCGATCGCAATGTAACGGAACTGGTGTAACAGGCAGCGGGTGCGGGGTGCAGACCCCGTACCCGCACCGGTAAGGGGGTGCGTTCCATGCAGCAATTTTTGGCTGAAACAGTGCAAAGCAGTTTTTCCATCGTCGTCGCCGCTTAT
>JAGPAO010000197.1 GCA_018063805.1 Synergistaceae bacterium
TCTATCCTTTGCCCGCGTCGGAATCGGTGCTTTTGGCGGCGGTTTTTCCGTACTGCCGCTCATTGAAAATGAACTGGTAAAGCGAATGGGTTGGATTACAGCGGAGGAATTCGATAGCATCTTTGCCTTAGCTTTGGTGACACCGGGACCCATCGCCGTTAATACCGCAACCTTTATCGGCTTTCAGGAGGGAGGAGCGATAGATGCCGTGGTTGCGACGGTATCCGTGATCATCGCGCCTCTTATCCTACTTGTCATAACAATGTTTATCCTAGAACAACTTGGGGAAACAAGGAAATCGGCCTTCAAAAAATCCATGCGCCCCGCCGTTTCCGCATTGCTTACCCTCTCGTTGATCCCACCGTTGCTCTCTGTGTGCCGAAACGGCCCCGTTGCCGCTATTCTCTTTGTATGCGGGTTCTATATGGTGAAAAAGATTCGTTTTTTTAAAGCTTATCCCATTGCAATGTTTCTACTGTTTGGGGCTGTCGGCGCCGTTCTTCTTCGATAAGCTCTTCCAAGACACCTTCATTAACCCTCCCGATCACATCTTGAGTGATGTCACGCCCTGCAAAGGGACGGCCCAATGCCATTGCCTTCCTTTTGACACATTCCAATTTTTCACCGTCACTAAGGATCTCTGTAACATATTCCCCCGCACGTCGATTTTCATATAACCGAAAAGCCGCGCCGTTTTCCAGCAGGTAATCGCTATTGTACTGCTCCTGTCCCGGCAGGGAATCCATCAACAAAAGCGGAACGCCTGCAGATAAAGCCTCTGCTAAACTGAGTCCGCCGGCCTTTGAAACAGCCAAATCACAAGATCGATAATACTGCGGCATACAATTGACAAATCCCTCGACGCGGATCTGGCGAAAAGGGTAATATTTATCTCGTAATTTACCCCTGAGACGATGATGGTTACCGCAAATAATGACCACCTGTATCTGCGGATAATCCAGAAAAGAGTCGGCAATGCGCTCCAGAGCACCGGCCCCGATTCCGCCTCCGAGAAGCAGCACGACGGGACGTTCGCAATCCAACTCCAGCTGCTCCCGACACTCTTCCCTGGATGGCAGACAGGCATAAACAGGAGCGACCGGAATTCCAAAGCAACGAACGCCGGATGCAAGGCCATCCGCTTGATACTGACGCACCGACGGCTCGCCTCCCACATACCAACCGGAAAAAGAGGGGCATCGCTGCAGGGTATGACTCAAAAAATCGGTATTGACGTAAAAGAGTGGCAAGTGATTCTCCTTTGAAAGGGAGAGCGGAGCCATCCCAAAAAAATGGGTGGCCAAGATCAATTGGGGATCAAAATCATGCAATTCTTTTAGAAGTTTTCGAAGATAAAGCTTGCATATTGTTTCATGAATAAAACCCCACAAGCTCTGCCTCTTATAAACTCGATCCGTATCTCGATAGAGTTTCCCCCACACATCAGGGGCATTCCTCGCCATAATCAGGTAGCATTGTGCAATAATATAAGACATCCACGAAGGGATATAGTCCAAAACATTGCGGCAAAGAACCTCTATTTGAGGATGCTCCTTCAAAATCCAATCCCGGAGAGCCTCTGCCGCCGCCTTATGCCCAGTGCCCAAAGTAGCGTAAAAAATGGTAATGCGCGAAATCATCCCTGCTTTGCCCTCAACAAATCACCGAGAGTAACCCCTGTCGGCTGGTTTCTCTCGCACTCGGTTTTGATTGCAGCGGCAAGGCTTTCTCGAATTTGCTCTTCCTTGTAATGGGCGGGAAAATACAGTGCCGCGGCATCGCCATGCCCTCCGCCGCGTACTTTTTTTCCATCCTTCAATAAGGCTACAATTTTACCGGCAACCTCGTCTCGGCTTCTCAAAGAAACCGCCCAATCCCCTGCCGCCCTTCTTGCCGCAATTGCGGCAACCTGAGGCGGGTTTTCGCTGCGATCAAGGACTAACCCACAAAAATCGGAGACATCACCAAACTCCAAAATTCCATCTCCTAAAAAGGCCAAGTCTCCTCCCATACGCTGGATGCTCTCTTGCGCGCGTACAAAACGAGCTTCTTGACAGGAGATAAAATGCTCCGCGCTTTCCCGCTCTCCTTGCGTTAGAACAGGCGAGGGGTTGTCCACCAACCGCATCAGAACCGCCCATGCCCCGCAAAGAGTGATCAGCCCCTGCCACAGCCGACCGTCCGGATTCTGCCCCAGCCATAAATCGCGGTCATTCGCCAAAAGGACAAAGGGCTCCATGCCCTCAACGTTCTTTCTTATTTCATGCGAAAGTTCTTGCGCCATCAGCCAGCGCCAATAAACAAGGGCACCGCAATACCCCGTATCGACAACCGCCCAGGGGCGATTGGCATACAGCTCAAAAGTACTTTTATGGTGATCAAAAAGAAAGGGAACGGCATCCGCCCCAAAAAGACGATCCAACGCATCCACCGTCTGCTGGCGCTGGCAGAAAAGGTCCAAAACAAGCGGCTCCTGCCTTTTTTCCAAAGATTCAAGAATGAGGTTATCCACTTCCCCATACCCCGTAAGGGAAACCTTGAGCGGCTTTCTGTCTTGATAATGAGCGTGCCACGCCAGTGCGGCGGCGGCAACCCCATCCAAATCCGTATGACTGATAATATGCAATAACGGCTTCACACAAAACCCTCCTAACGTCCGGCTATTGTACTCTGAAAATCACTTTTTTGCTCATCCACAATACTTATACACAACGGTGGATAACTGGATGTGGATAAATACAAAGCGATTGTCACTCATTTTTTTGGAGCAACACGTAAGAAGAATGATTACAGATTTCTACAAAGCCAGGGCAGGAGCAGAGAAATAGATGTTCGCAAACGAAAAAATAATCATGTGGATATGTGGATAAATAATGTGAATATAGTTCCAAAGAGCTATTGACAGTGTGCATGAAAAAACATATAGCCTTGTAAAGAAAAATGACAACCGCCAGAAAGCATTCCCGCACAACAAGATAAGGTAAGCTATAATAAGAGACGCGTTAGAGTGGTACTATTCTTAAAAAACGAGGTGAGAGACGATGATGTGGCATCCCGGAGCATGGGGATGGTTCCCCTTCATGCCAATGTGGATATTTCCGATAATTTTCATTGTCATTGCAATCCTTTTTTTCCGGGGGAGAGGGCATTCACCATGCGATTGCTCTAAGGATCACAAAAAAAAGGGGAGCAGCGCAAGGGAAATTCTTGACCGGCGTTACGCCAACGGAGAGATCAACCAGGAGGAATATCTCCAGATAAAAAAAGATCTTGAATAAAAGAGACCGTTATCGGACGCTGAAATAAACAAAACCTCCGCCCAAAGTGGTGGTTTCATGCCATAGAGCAAGATCAATCGTCTTGATTATCCCCTCGTCAAG
>JAGPAO010000198.1 GCA_018063805.1 Synergistaceae bacterium
TGCTGACGACCAATGGCAGAGTGGAGCGTGTGGATGTCTTTTGCCGAGAACTTCCGGACTTTGGCAGAACGTGCATGCGCTATCTGCGCAGCGTTCCCTCACCCCCGGATAGTCTGAATACACCGCATTATGACGGAATGCTCTATGCACTGCTTGGGATGCGCAATCTCTCTCGGGTGCTTCGCAAAGAGCTGACGCCGGTTGTTCGCGTTCGCCGATTGGAGACACCTCCGTTGGATGCAAGGGGGGAGTGGAATGCGCTGATCTCTATCTTGCGGAAAATATCGGCAAGTGTCCTGATCGGTTTCCCGCAGCGGGTTGATGGGTCATCTCTTTCTTCTCACCCGGAATTTATGGTGAAAAAATATATCCGATTTGAAAAATCCTTTGAAGAAGAACTTTTGAGCAAACGCATCGCCATGGCTTCCTCCCGCGATTTGGAGACGCTCGTCGCCTTGGGGAACGTCATCAAAGCCCTTGTGGAAATATCCAAGGGGACAGAGGTGTATTGGGGCGTATCGGAAGCGGCGGAATCCGCTCCCGAAGAGAGAAAAACAGAGGAAGATTTAAGCTACGGCTTAGGGGATATTTGGGAATAAAGGGCCCGGGCGTTTTGATGAAAGCAGCAACTTCGCCATTGAATGCTATGAGACTATTTTGCGAAAGAGGTTTATTGCGCATGGTGGAAAAAATCGTCATCACGGTATTAGTGGAAAATACCATTGCTGTTCCCGGATTAACTGCGGAAAAGGGGCTGTCTTTGCTGATTGAAGATGGGCGATTGAGGATTCTTTTCGACACGGGGAAATCCGGGGCGTTCCTCGCCAATGCCCAAAAGCTGGGTATCGATTTGCAGCATTTGACGCACATCGTTTTTTCCCACGGTCATTACGACCATACCGGAGGGATCATATGCCTTATGGATTACCTGAAAGAAAATAACAGCGGTACTTTCCCCGTGCTTGTGGCGCACCCCGATGTGTTTGAAGAAAGAGGGATTTACACCAAATTATTCCATAAAATGCTGCGTGTGCGAGACTTAGGGGCTCCAATCCGAAAAAAACAAGCGATGGAACTGTTTCCCTGTGAATTTCATCGCCACCCGTTTTGGATCCATGAAGATCTGGTCTTTTTGGGTTCCGTCTGTCGAACCGAAAAGAAGGATAAACCCCGTGTTTTTGGCTCAATCATGCGGTTGGGTTCGCCGGTAAAGGATGAAATTCTTGACGATTCCGCGCTGGTGTACCGCACGGAAAAGGGGCTTGTCATCATCGTGGGTTGCGCTCATTCCGGAATTTGCAACATCGTTGAATACGCCAAACAAATAACGGGAAGCACGCAAGTTCATGCCGTTATTGGGGGGCTGCATCTTCAACATGCAAATAGCCGAGACATCGACGCAGTTGCGGGATACTTCAAGAATGAAGCCATTCCTTTTGTCCATAGCTGCCACTGCACCGGCAACGCTTCGGAGCGATTGCCCCATCAAGTCCCCACGATGACGGGCAGCGTGCTTACGTTTTAATCGGTTGTGGAAGGATAAAAAGATTGCCAAGATCCGATGTGCCCCTCTTGGTTTTATAATGGGAGGTGTGGGATGGGAAACATTTGTGAGCATCATTCAAACGTAGGATCGGAGGGCTTTTTGTGGACGAACGGGTTATGGACAAAGAGGAAGCGAAGCAAAATGTGCGGATTATGGCCGATCGGCTGGCTCGGTTTTACTACTGGATGACTCAGAATTTGATTGAGGAGATCGGGGAGGAGCGCGCGGAAGTGCTCCTGAAAAAAGTGATTCAGGATTACGGCGTTGAAACGGGGGAGATGGCGCGCAAAGCAGTTGAGGAAAAAGGGCTGGAACCTACTTTGGACAACTACAGCCGCGGCGGGGATTTGCCCTCCATCGGCTGGGAGGCGGAAGTTTTGGACTCTCGCCCCGATTCATTGGCGTCTAAAATCACCTTTTGCCCTTTTGCGCACAGCTGGATGACGCGCTACAAAGGATTTGAAAAGTGGGCGAAGATCTACTGCGCCATTGACAACGCAAAGTATGAATCATACGACCCAAAATGCCGATGCATCAGCGAAAAGAACGTGCTGGACGGCGATGATTGCTGTCTGGTGAAAACGTCAAGATAGAGGCATGTGCCATAAAGGCATTCTTGTTGAATCAGACACCTAAAATATATTGTCTTTTTGATACCCCTTATTCTAAAGTCCCCTGAGACTTTGGAATAAGGGTGTATTTTTAGGTTTTAAACGGATATTATCTGTTTTTTTAGATGGCACCGGCGATCATTAATCCGAGTAGGGCAGCAGTTGGAAATAGCTGTTATCCAACGCTTCTGCGCCTTTTTTTGTATAGCCTTTAATTTCCAGCCACCCTATTTTGCCGCTCTCGCTGATGAGCTCAAACCAGTCCCCCTTGTTTCTGCGAATCAGCACCATTTCATCCTTGGGGATGCTTGCGCTTGCCTTCGTTGAGTTGGGCGTTGCCACAAGCGGAATGCTCCGGAGGCTCGAAACAAACGCGTTGACTGTTGCGTACTCCTGTTTGAGTGGGGTGATCGTCATCCCATCTACTTTATAGCGTTCCTGCGTCGGGTAAAAAGAGATGTTCTCCGCATACACGGTTGTCATGATATTCCCTCGTCCATCAAAGCGCAGGTTGTCTGTGTCTCCTCTGAGGACTCCTTTTAGCGGCCGGATTGTCTTGCCATCGTACCGGAATAAATACGTGGTTCCGTTTCTCGCCAGTTCTTCAAAGTGATAAACAGCCAGTACTTTTTCCGGTGCGTTATCGAATAAACGGACGGCAGAGAGGGAGTGTGTGTTTGCGGCAATCCCCTTGACTCTCAGCTGAGCTTTGCCGATTTGGATTTCAATCTCTCCCGTCCCCTCTCCTGTGTACGTCTTTACCTGCCGAAGGGTGATCATCTCCTTCGTTCTGTTGCCGTCAAGATCGGCTTGCCCCTGTATTTTTTCACCGACTTGCAGAATTCGGAAATTATCGGACGAGTCGAAACGTTGGATTCTCGCTGCTTCCGCTGTTTCGATGCGCTGGATAAAGTCGATGTTGTACTGTTCCGTGGTGCTGAGCAGTTTTCCTGTAAAGGAGGGGTTGGGTTTGTACCACGGTTTTTCCTCAAAGTAGTTTCGGAATCGTTTGTCCTTAAAAACATTGCCCTTCCGCGCGTAGATTTCATTGCGTGCTAATGTCAATTCGAAGGGTGAAAAATGATCCAGATCGGACTCCTTCAATTTGCGCTGATCGCTGACGGGGAGCAAAAAACGGTATAACTTTTCCACATTGGTGTAGTCCTCAGCATAGTAGCTGGGGTACAGGGCGATGCGATCCTTCACCTCTTGGCTCAGTGG
>JAGPAO010000199.1 GCA_018063805.1 Synergistaceae bacterium
AATGGCAAGAGATCAGCTTGTCGAGCGCATTGTTGAGGCGGATGATGTGTTGATGGAGCGTTATCTTGATGATAATGCTACCTTTTCACAGGAAGAACTGGAAGTGACGTTACGTAAAGCGGTCATTCAACGGATTCTTTTCCCCATTCTCCCCGGTGCAACGACTTTAAATATAGGCGTTATCCAATTACTCGATACGATTGCGGATGTGTTTCCTGCTGCGGTTGATATGAGACCGAGAAGAGTTATGGTTAACGATGAAATCACACCGATTGCCCCCGATGCAAACGCTCCTTTCTATGGGCTTTGTTTTAAGATCATGGTTGATCCCTACGTGGGTAAGCTTTCTTTTGTGCGTGTTTTTTCCGGTAAATTACGTGCAGAACAAGGGGTTTATAACGTCAACAAGGGGGAAGAGGAGCGAGTGGGATCTTTCCGTTTCTTACGAGGCAAAGAGGGGGAGGAATCCAAAGAGGTGCTCATCGGGGATATCATTGCAATTCCCAAACTGGAGAGCACCGGCGTCGGAACCACACTCAGCGTAAAGGGGCAGACGGGCGTTTTTTGGGGAATTCCCTTCCCGAAACCGGTCTATAGTTTGGCCATTAGCCCTAAAAGCAGAGCGGATGAGGACAAACTGGGGAATGCGATCCACAAGATATTGGAAGAGGATCGTACTTTGAGTTTCCGTAAAAACCCGGAAACGGGGGACGCTGTCTTTTCCGGCATGGGGGATATGCATCTGGATATTATGCTTTCCCGTATAAAAGAGCGTTACAAGGTGGATCTTGAGACGAAGACACCCAAAGTTCCCTATCGTGAAACGATAAAAAAGAAAGCCAAGGCTCAGGGAAAGTACAAAAAACAGACGGGTGGTCGTGGGCAATATGGAGATGTGCATTTCGAACTCTCTCCCCTCGGCAAAGGAGACGGCATTCGCTTTGAAGACCGAGTTGTGGGCGGTGTCGTTCCCAAAAACTTTATCCCTGCAGCTGAAAAAGGTTTGCGAGAAGCGGCGTTAAAAGGGGTGCTTGCCGGATATCCGGCTGTGGATTTTAACTGTGCTATTTTTGACGGCTCCTACCATGATGTAGATTCTTCTGAAATGGCCTTTAAAATTGCAGCCTCCATGGCTTTTAAAAAAGCCTTCAGTGAAGCCGCTCCCATTTTAATGGAGCCCATTATGGATGTTGTGGTTACCGTTCCCGAAGAGTGTCTGGGGGATGTAATGGGGGATTTCAACAGCAGACGAGGGCGCATAGCCGGGATTGACAGTGCTGCTAAGCTTCAAATTGTCAAAGCTCAATGCCCTCTTTCGGAGATGTTCCGCTATGCGATTCTTCTGCGATCAATGACTTCCGGCAGGGGGAATTTCACCATGGAATTTTCCCACTACGAGGAAGTTCCGGCGGAAACGGCTAAAAAAATCATAGAAAAAGCAGCAAAAGAGCGGAAAGACGACGAGGATTAGAATTGGGCTTGTCCTCCTTCGCAGCTTTGACTATAATGATTGCGGAGCAACCAATCCAGTCGCTGTCGCTTCGTGCGATGGAGGAAAGTCCGGGCTCCGCAGGGCAGAGTGCAGGATAACATCCTGTGAGTGCAAACTTAAGGAAAGTGCCACAGAAAACAAACCGCCTCGTAAGAGGTAAGGGTGAAAAGGTGAGGTAAGAGCTCACCAGCCGTCGAGTGATCGCCGGGCTTGGCAAACCCCGCTCGGAGCAAGATCGAATAGGGGAGGATGAGGCGGCCCGCTGACTCCCGGGTACGATCGCTAGATCTCAGTTGTAAAGCTGAGACAAGATAAATGACTGGGCACGACAGAACCCGGCTTACTGGGTGCTCCAAACCCGGAACGTATATACGTTCCGGGTTTTATTTTTTAAATTTTATTGTGAAAAAATTAATATAATCACCCTAAAATCTCGTCAGAGCTTCATTGTACGCTCTTTTCAAGAACAACCTGTCAACAATTCTGAAATACCCTCTCTTATCGATAACTTGAAAAATACCCCTCCTTCGTGTAATGTGGCAAAAAGTAGCAGATTGTGTCATGAAATGGGAGGAAGGGGTGAGCCCGTGGGGCTGACAGGAAGTTACAGCCACAGATTGGATGCCAAAGGACGGGTGGTTTTACCCGCTAAATTCCGCGAAGAACTAGGCGGATTAGTGGTGGCTGCCATTGGTATCGAACGCTGTGTCACCCTGTATTCACCCGATCGATGGGAGGCTCTCCTTGAAAAATTACAGCAGTTACCATCAGGAAACAGCAAAGCACGCGATCTGAGGCGAATTATTCTCGCTTCCGCTCATGAGTTAGAAATAGATGGGATGGGAAGGATTCTCATGCCAAATGTATTGAGGACGTATGGTTCCATTAATCAAGAGGTGACCATTAATGGCAACGGGGATCGCATTGAAATTTGGGATCAGGCGGCATGGGATCAGTATCAGTCAGCGGTTTTGCAAGATTTGCGAGAGACAGCGGAAGGGGTTGAGGGAATATGATGGATCATAACCCCGTATTGCTACAAGAGGTTTTAAATATATTGTCAGAGAATGAGGGACTCCACCTCTATGTTGATGCGACACTCGGGGCCGGTGGGCACGCATTTCGCGTTCTCCAAGCACATCCTGAAGCCCATCTGATCG
The DNA here is from genome assembly GCA_018063805.1 of Synergistaceae bacterium. Taxonomy (GTDB): domain Bacteria; phylum Synergistota; class Synergistia; order Synergistales; family Synergistaceae; genus JAGPAO01. Next base: position 2,653 of record JAGPAO010000199.1, read on the forward strand.
GATTTGACCAGGATGCAAGCGCGCGCAGTATCGCAACGCGGGTTCTTTCCCCTTACCGAGATAGGGTGGAAATCATCGCGGGAAATTTTGAGACCATGGGGGACCTTTCGTTGCGAAATGATTGGACGGGCGCTGATGCGATGCTGTTTGATCTGGGTGTCTCCAATATGCAGCTTGTCACTGCAGACAGGGGCTTTTCATTCCAAGAAGATGGCCCTCTTGATATGAGGATGAACCAAGATACAGAAACAGATAAACAAACGGCGGCCGAGCTTTTGGCGGAATCAGATATTCGCACTTTGACGACGATTTTTAGAGAATATGGCGAGGAGCGCTTTGCCTATCAGATAGCAAGAGGGATTGTTCGTCATCGAGAGCATGGAGGAAGTGTCAATACCACTTTAGAGCTTGCAACTCTGATCCGTGATATTCTTCCCGCTCCTGTGCAGCGAAAAATGGGTGGACATCCGGCGCGAAGAATTTTTCAAGCGCTTCGCATTGCGGTCAACAATGAGCTCGGCGTTTTGGAGAAAGTGCTGGAAAAAATCCCCCCTCTTTGCTCTCCGGGGTGTCAAGTTCTATTTATTTCGTATCATTCGCTCGAGGATCGTCTTGTGAAGCACTGCTTTAAAAAATGGAAACAACTTGATCTTGGGGTAGAAATAAATAAAAAACCGATTCTGCCGACGGAAGAAGAGGTAGAAGCGAACAGGAAATCCA
>JAGPAO010000200.1 GCA_018063805.1 Synergistaceae bacterium
TTTTGTCCCGAAGGCGCAGAGGCACTGGCAAATCTTCGGAGGATAAAGGGATATATCGAAGAGGAGATTATGCAGCGAGAGATCGGATATTTTCCCGGATATCAAAAGATGCATCAGGAATTGGAGGGGCAGGGGTACGCTCCTTGGGTTATCGAGCGGGTCTCAAAGTGGGTGTACGAGCAACCATGCGGTGATTATTGTTTGACTCGATTGCAGAGAGACGACCGGGGAATGCCGCTGGCCCTTTGGGGGTGTTCCTTGAAAACCGAGGATGCATTTTTACCTTTTGGAGAAAATAAGGAGCTACCTCCAATAACCAAAAACGAGTTTTTCTGTGTACAATAGATAAAATATTTTTATCCTAGATACGATGTTAGAAAACATCAAAGGGATGTGTTGGCTGTGGTTAAAGAATTGAACCATCTGGATTCCCCTGAGTGCAGATGTCCGGAATCTAATATGGATGAGCGAACAAGAATAATGTTAGATGTCATCCCTCTGGCTTGTACTCTGTGGGATGCATCTTTCGCTATTATTGATTGCAACCAGGAAGCCATTCATCTTTTTGGGCTTTCCGATCGGCAGGAATTCTTCGATCGATTTTTTGATCTATCTCCCGAGTACCAGCCGGATGGACAGCGGTCGAGCGATAAGGCTTTAATAAAAATTAAAGAGGCATTTGAAACGGGGCGCGCACAGTTCGAGTGGATGCATCAAAAGCTAAACGGAGATCCCATTCCTGCGGAGGTTACATTGGTGCGCGTTAAATCAGAAGAAGGATACGCCGTGGTCTGTTACGCCCATGATTTAAGAGAAGCTAAAAAGGCTCAGCTTCAAGTTGATGAAGCCAATGAGCGTGCGCGTATTATGTTGGATGCCACTCCCCTGTGTTGTAACTTATGGGATGAAAATTTTAATAATATAGACTGCAACCAAGAGGCGGTCAATCTTTTTGAGCTTTCCAGCAAGCGGGAGTACCTCGATCGATTTTTTTGAACTGTCTCCCGAATATCAGCCGGATGGGCAGTTGACAGCGGATAAGGCTCTGGTAAAAATCAAAGAGGCCTTCGAAACGGGGCGTGCGCAGTTTGAGTGGATGCACCAGAAGCTAAATGGGGAGCCCGTCCCTGCGGAGATCACACTCGTGCGCGTCAAACGAGGGGATGTTTATATCGTTGCGGGCTACACGCGCGATTTGCGAGAAATTAAGGCCAGGCAACGCGAAGTCGATGAGGCCAATGAACGTGCGCGTATTATGTTGGATGCGACGCCCCTGTGCTGTAATTTTTGGAATGAAGAGTTTAGAAATATCGATTGCAATCAAGAGGCGGTCACCCTATTTGAACTTTCGAGTAAAAAAGAATACTTGGATCGTTTTTATGATCTATCCCCCGAGTATCAACCGGATGGGCAGCTGTCAAGCGAAAAAGCCATGACAAAAGTCAAAGAAGCTTTTGAGACGGGGCGAGCAAGCTTTGAATGGATGCATCAAAAGCTAAACGGGGAGCCTGTCCCCACGGAGGTAACTCTGGTTCGCGTCAAACGACACGATGGCACAATCGTTCTCGGTTATACTCGAGATTTACGCGAGCTTAAAAACACCGTTGCGATGCTCACCCAACTTGAGAATATTGCTTTTACCGATAGCTTGACCGGGGCTTATAATCGCCGTTACTTTATAAAAAAAGCGGAAGCGGAGTTCGAGTCCTTTGCCCCTGCAGAAAGAGCCACCGCGATCATCATGCTTGATATCGACCATTTTAAAAGAGTAAATGACACCTATGGGCATCCGGCAGGGGATGAAGTTTTAAAATCCATCACCGCTGTTGTTCAGCGGACACTTCGCGCAGAGGATCTTTTTGCTCGTTACGGCGGGGAGGAATTTATTATCCTCCTCCGAAATATCAATCAAGAAACGGTGGGGAGACTGGCCTTGCGGATTAGAGAAAGGGTCGGTAATACCATTTCAAACTACATGGGTACCGAAATAAAAGTGACGATTAGTTTGGGAATCGCCATGAGATCGGAGAAAGCTGCTTTTCTTGAAGATGTTATAAAAAGAGCGGACGAGGCTCTTTATAGAGCCAAGGCCAATGGGCGCAATCGCGTGGAAGTCTATTTAGAAGAGGATTAAGTAACCATGTTTGGGAATAGGGGGAATCAAATTGTTTAGCGTGAACCATAACTGTATTAAGTGCGGCCTCTGTGCGACGTTGTGTCCGGCTAAGATTATAGAAATGACCGACGGTGACGTTCCTCGCGTTGAGGCGGCACGGGAAAAATCCTGCATTCGCTGCGGGCAGTGCGTTGCCTTTTGTCCCAAAAGTTGCTGCTTTTTGGATTTCCAACCTGTGGAGGAGCGAATCGCGGTGGATGCGAATCTGATGCCCTCCTTGCGCTCAGCAGAGACGCTTTTACGTTCTCGCCGAAGTATCCGAAGCTACAGAGAAGAATCGCTCCCCAAAGAGCTGATGCAGCGCCTGTTGGAGACGGCTCGCTACGCTCCCTCCGCATCCAATTCGCAGCCTGTTCGTTGGATTATTACGAATACGCGAAAAGAAACGTTGAAGCTGGGCGGTCTTGTTGCTGACTACTTTAGAGGGGTCGTAAAAGCAGCAGAGCAGAGCGCTGAAGGCGTAAAAGGGCGTGTCAACGTGCTGAAACATGTTGTTTCCGAATGGGATCAGGGGCGAGACATGATCTTTAGAGGTGCGCCGCAATTAGTGGTCGCCGTCGTCCCGAAGAGCCACACCTTCCCGGAGGATGGCGCGATTGCCTTGACCTATCTTGAGTTGGCTGCACACGCACATGAAATTGGCTGTTGTTGGGCGGGTTTCTTTACCATGGCGGCACGAAATAACGCTGCGTTGCAAGCGGAGCTTGGAGTTCGCGACGATGAGTTGGTCGTCGGCGGACAGATGATCGGTTACAGCCGATTGCCGATAAGCAAGATGCTCCCGCCGCGTAAAAAGGTGGATATCAGCTGGTTGTAAAAAAAGCGGCTCAAAGGGGCGAAACAATCTCTTTGAGCCGTTTTTTCTCAGTTTAATCCCATGAGATAGAGGGGAGAGAGAACTCATCCACCAACTTCTGAAGCAAACCGCAAGTGGCATCGTCCACATCAATCCCCTTTTCCAGGGCAAGGGCACGGGCTTCCCGTTCTTTTTCTCCATGGATGTAGATGCGTTTGTTTCCTTCCGCGACTTCACTTTCGCGGACTGTTTTTAGGATTTCCGCAATATGGGCGCGGATATCCTCTGTTTTTCCGAAGAGATCCAAGCGAAACGCACCAAAGAAGTGCGCGATACCGGATCCCTGTCCCGGTTTAAAGGTGTTGAGGCTAAAGGCACCCATAGAGAGTCCGGCGCAGA
>JAGPAO010000201.1 GCA_018063805.1 Synergistaceae bacterium
GTATTACTGCCATGCAGATTACCGATCGTTTTTTGCCTTTTACGGTGCCGAATCCACCCCGGGGATTACCTACTCTTCAACTACGGAAGAAGTTGAGCGAAGCGCTAAGGCTTATTTGCGTTTTCTTTCCTCGCTTTAAATCAGAGTCGTTTTAGGAAAAGCGAGCTCAATCTCTTCATTCCGGTTTTCCTCCCCCCAATGACACATTGTGTGTAAAACCGGAATGAGCGATATTCCCTTTTCCGTCAATGAATACTCTACTTTGGGCGGAATTTGAGGGTATTCCTTTCGCGCTACAATTCCATCCGCGATGAGCTCTTTGAGCATTACACTTAGGCTCTTAAAGGAAATCGTTTCTATATGTCTGTGCAGTTCGTTATGCCGCAATACAACGTGCTCCGCTAACAAGTAAATGATCATCATTTTATACTTGCCGCCAATGACTGACAACGTATAGTAAAATCCGGATTTTTTAAGATCCGCTCCCGGTAAAGCGCACCCCTTCTCTCGATCATTCATCGCAGCATCTCCTTAAACGATATTGCTTCATTTTTTCATTATCGATTAACCAGCAGAACCCGCTTCGTAGCGATGGAATCGCAAAAGGCCGCATCATGCTCGACAAAGATCATCGTGGGGTTAAATTTGCGGATCAGCTCCTCAACTTGCAAACGAGAGAGGACATCGACAAAGTTCAGCGGTTCATCCCATAGATAGAGGTGCGCTTCTTCACACAGGCTTTTTGCCAAGAGGACTTTTTTCTTCTGCCCTCCGCTGAAATCGCGAATGTCTCTTTCCAACTGCTCCCGGGAAAAATCGAGCTTGCGCAAAATGGTCTTAAAAAGACTTTCATCAATTTGGGTTTTGAGCGCAAATTCGCGGAGGTTTCCGCTAAGGTGGGACGTATCCTGCGGGATATAGGAGATTTTCAGCCCGCTCCCCAATCGCAGATTCCCCGTATAGCGAATGGATTCCCCGGTGATTAACTTTAAAAGGCTCGATTTCCCCGACCCATTTTTTCCGGCAAGCGCCACGCGGTCTCCTCGGTTTACGGTAAAGCGCACCGAGGTACAAACCGATTTATCACCGTAAAAAAGGGAGAGATCAGAAGCTTCAATCAGCGTCTCCTGCGGGTATATCAGAGAACGCAGGGCTAAGCTGTCGGCGGAATCTATGTTCTTCAACAACGTGGATTTTTCTTCAATCGCACTTTGTTGGCGAGCCTCTAACGTTTTAGAGCGTTTCATTATTTTGGCGGCCTTATGACCAATAAAGCCCCTATCGTGAACGGCACATTTCCGTTCTGTCTTTTTTTGTCCGACCTTGCTTTTTTCTGTTTTTTCCGACCAATCCGCCGTGCGCTTTGCCGCAGCGGATAATTTTTTAACGTCCTTTTTCAATCGCTCATTTTCCGCCAGTTCGTACTCATCCTGCATCTGTTTGTTTTTCTGCCACGATGAAAAATTTCCCCTCTGAATTTCAATATTCCGTCGATTGATGGAGAGGGTATGATCGACACAGCGATCTAAAAAATTGCGATCGTGCGAAACAAGGATAAAGCCCTTCTTGCCGTTCAGATAGTCCGCAACCAATCGCCGCCCCTCGGCATCAAGGTGGTTGGTCGGCTCATCGATCAATAAAAAATGGTTCTGCTGCAAGAACAGACTCGCCAGCAGCACCTTTGTCCGCTCCCCGTTACTCAGAGTCGCAAAGGGCCTATAAAGAACCTCCTCCTCTACATCCAACAGCGACAGCTCTTTTTGCAGCAGCCACAGCTCGTAATCAGGGACAATGTGCTCAATGATATCAAGAGTATCTCTCGATTCATCCTTGATACTATAGGGGAAGTAGTCAAAACAGACGGATGCGGAAATGGTCCCGCTGTACTCGTATTTCCCCATAAGAAGGTTGAGGAATGTCGTCTTTCCCCTGCCATTGCGCCCGATAAAGCCCAATTTCCAATCGGTATCTATCTGAAAGGAGACATCTTCAAAGACATTCCCGAAGCCATTATCGTAACCAAAGGTTAAATGGGATATATTAATCAGCGACATGAGATTCACCTGCCTAAATACGTGGGGATTCAAGATTATTTTTTAAAACCAAACACATCATAGCACCCGCACATAGTAAACCACAAGGCTCATGATGTCAACACGCTGCCCAAAGTACCTTGTGCCTTTTTTGGGGCGGTGCTGTTTTTCCACGCCCTTCTAAGATAGAATGGGGATGCCTCTTTGTGAAGATGACGCACCCCTAAGGTTGGCTTTAAAAGGTATCCTTCACAAAAAAAGAGTTCTTCTTACGACAATCCGACGCACTACATTGCAGATAGGAGATCGATTCTTGTGGATTCCAGAGATTGTCTCATTTTAAAAGTTTTAAAAGAGGAAAAGAGCATCACCAAAACAGCCAAGCGCCTTTATATTTCACAACCGACCCTGACCTACAGACTCAATCGATTGGAAACGGATTTTAACGCCAAATTATTGGTTCGCCATGCCGGAGGGGTCTATTTCACTGAAGCAGGCAACTACCTAGTGGATTATGCGTGTAAATTGCTGGATGATATGGAAGAGGTAAAAGCCCACATCCAAAAAATAAACCAGTGCGTGGAAGGAACCATCCATGTAGGGATCAGCACCGTTTTTTCTAAATACAGGTTAGCCCATATACTCAAACAATTCCAGAAAAGATTCCCCGGAATTAGCGTCGTGTTAAAAACAGGCTCCAGCACATTTCTGCTGCCGTCTATGTTAGAAAAAGGTGAAGTTGATTTAATCATCACAAGAGGCCGGCTTGAATGGCACGGCGTACAGCACCTCTTGATGGAAGAACCCGTTGGCATTATTTCTTCCAAGAATATTCAACTAGACCAACTGGCAAATGGGACTCTAATCTCCACCCACGTGTCTAAGATCATGCAATCGGACGTCATGTTCTATGAATGGGCAAAATCACATAACATTGATTTGCAAAATGTACATTCTATTGAGGTTGACTCCATAGAGGGGTGTCTACAGTTAGTTCTGTTAGATATGGGATGGACTGTGCTCCCCAAAATACACATCACACACCACAAAAACCTTTCCTTTTATCCCTTAATATCACCTGACGGCAAACTCTTAACACGAGAAACGGTATTGGCCTATTCCGCAGACACACTCAATGATGTAGCCGCTGAAAAGTTTATAACCTTTGTCACCTCCGAATGTTTCCCTGAGTCCATTCGGTTATAAATAAGGCCGCATAAATTTTTTCTATAGCACCTCATAGAATAATGGTATTTCTTTTCCCTTCCCCTTAACCCTATAATACCGTCATACTGTTCCGATTACTCAATCTTCGATCCAAAAACGAATAGACTTAA
>JAGPAO010000005.1 GCA_018063805.1 Synergistaceae bacterium
CCATATGACTACTCTTTTTTGGGGCAAAACATAACCCTTGCGGCAGAGTCCATGGGCATCGGGAGCTGTATTGTCGGGCTCGTAAAGACCCTGTTCGACGATCCGAATAGCCGTGACCTTATCCGGCAGTTAAAGGCACCCGCGGCTTTCACCCCGCTGTTTGCCGTTATTTTGGGATACAAAAACGAGCAAGCCCCCGCCCAACCGCGAGACACGACAAAATTCGTCCGTATTTAGAATCTCTATAACTCTCTATAACAAAAGCAGGCGGCTCATATGAGCCGCCTGCTTTTTATTTTTTAGATGGTGCCGGGAACGAGACTCGAACTCGTAAGGGTCACCCCACACGCCCCTCAAACGTGCGTGTCTACCAATTCCACCACCCCGGCACAACGGAAAGATTATACGCAGGGAAGGCGCTGCCGTCAACCTTTATTTTTCGCCTTCCCCAATATCGCCTACTTAAATATGCGGCGTTCCTTGATACGCGCTGCCTTACCACTCAACTCGCGCAGGTAATAAAGCTTGGCACGACGCACTTTTCCGAGACGTACCACTTCAATTTTGTCGATTGAAGGGCAATGCACGGGAAAGATTCTTTCCACTCCAACGCTGCCGGACATCTTGCGCACGATAAAGTTCTCGCGGATACCTCCGTGCTGGCGTCCAATGACAACTCCCTCAAAAATCTGGATACGCTCTCGGTTGCCCTCTTTTACTTTAACGTGAACCTTTACGGTATCACCTGACCGAAAAGCAGGGGCCTCCTCAGTCTTACGATAACGACTTTCTACTAAGGCTATTCTAGGATCGATCATTATTTTTCCCTCCTTGCAAAAGTGGGGTGTACCCCCCGTTCATTGAAAATCATCTCCACCCGAAAAACCGATCGAACACAATTCCTGCGGTTATCCGTGCAGAGATAGGATGACCATGGTTCTGTTCCCTCTGGATGGGTCTTATAACGCTATCCGCGCCGCTAAATACATCTTCAGGGGTGTTAGAGTCCCCGAAGAGAAAAAGAGGGGAAACATCCATCTCCAGAATCCGACGTTTCAACGTCAACCAGTGGGTTTCATTTTCCTGTCCCCGTGCCGATACTGCGATCGTCATAGGGCGTTCTTTCTCTTTTTCCTCCACCCAAGCAACCGCTTTTTGAAGGGTGGGAAAGATTTTGATCAGTGCCGCTGTGCTGCTATGCCAGTCAGCCGTGAAGTTTTTAATCTGTTTCCGCTGTTCCGCTAAAGCGGCGACAACCAACAGTTTACGCACTCCAAAAATCTGACAGGTACAGGCTATGTCCTGTAAGTCGCAATTCGCATCCTCGCAGGCATTCGAGGATATAAAAGCGGCATAGACGGAGTGGCTCAAATAAGGGCCAATTCCGGCACGCCCCAGAACATCCGGACGACGGCGAAGGGTACGCAAAGCGGCTTCTCTTCGGCGATGCTGTTTTATCGCCGGAGCGTTTCCGCTTGTCAGGACAGAGGGGACTGTTTTTCCCCTCCACGATGCGGGGCGCGTATAGTGGGCGTTGTCCAACATCCCACGGTAAAATGAATCTTCCTGCACAGCTTCTTCCCTGCCTACGACACCCGGAATTAACCGTGCAAGAGCATCCACCAACGCAAGAGCGGGCAGCTCCCCTCCCGTAAGGACAAAGTCCCCCATGGAGATTTCAAGATTCACATATTCGCTGACAAAACGCTCATCCACACCCTCATAGTGACCGCAAATGATCACCAGATGCTGCTGTTGGGCGATATCCTCGACTAACTCTTGATGGAGCACCGTCCCTTGCGGACTTGGGTACAGGACATACGCCTTCTGATCACCCTGCGCTCGTTCTAAAGCCCGTAAAAGAGGTTCCGGCATGAGAACCATGCCTCCTCCGCCAAAGCTGAAATCATCCACTTGGCGGTGGGATCCCTCCGCGAAGTCCCTTAAATCAAGAACCTCCACGCAGAGCTTTCCCGAGGCAATCCCCCTTCCCAAAATACTGGCACCCAGATAGGTGCGCAATAAATCAGGAAATGCAGTAATCAGCGTGATCTTCACGGAATTAATCCCACAATCCTTCCGGTACCGCTACTTTCATGATGCCCTCTTCAAGGTTCACCTCAAGGATGACATCCCCCAGCGCCGGGAGCATTTGCACTTTGTCTTCTTTTGTGCGAATGACGTAAACATCATTGCTTCCCGTAACGAGAACATCCTCAAGAACCCCGAATTCTTCCCCATTAAATGCATCTCGCACCGAGAGGCCGATGAGGTCATCGATCCAGTATTCATCGGAATCCAAAGGAGGGCGTTCCTGTGGGGCAACGGTGACGCAGTAGCCTTTTAATGCCTCTGCCTCATCTCTGCTTTCGATGCCTTTGGCCGTCAGAAGAAATTGCCCCTTTCCCTCGTAAGGAACTGCCGAGAGAATCTCAAGAATCAGCGGGGCTCTCCCCTCTTGCTCTAAGTAGAATTCCTTCATCTCCTCAAAGCGTTCAGGGAAATCCGTCAGCGGCAAAAGACGCACCGTACCATGAATTCCGTGTGCACCCAAAATCTTCCCTACGATGACTCGTTTTTGTGGATCAGTCTTCATCAATATCCACGTCCACCCTATCCTTCGACTTGATGGCAGCCGCCTTTGTCACAAGGCGAATGGCATTAATCGTGGAGCCTCTTTTACCGATAACCCGGCCTATATCCTCTTTAGCCGTCTTGATGCTAATGAGGATTCCCCCTGAGGAATCTTCCGTCTGGGTGACACAAACGGCCTCCGGGTTAAGCACTAATCGCCGGATCAACGTCCCGACCAATTCCGCATAATCGGGCATCGTCCTTGCCCCTATTCCTGGCCGGAGAATTTGTCCCAAACACCGGTTTTGCGAAGCAACGCCCGTGCTGTGTCTGATGGAAGGGCACCGTTGCTGAGCCAGTGCAGTGCGCGCTCCTCATTTACCTTAACCTCTGCCGGATCGGTCATGGGGTTGTACGTCCCAATCATTTCAATAAACCGACCATCTCTGGGGGATGTTGATTCCGCCACGACGAGCCTGTAAAAAGGCACCTTTTTCTTACCGTGGCGCGCCAAACGAATACGAACTGCCATGCGCATAACGCCTCCTGTTCTATATGGTCTTTCTGGTTATAAAGCCAAAAAAACCCTTTACGCCCGGTGGGAATCCCTTAAGACCCTCATCCGGCGACGCAAACCTTTTGATTGTTTCACGCTTATCTCTTAAAAAGCCCCTTCATCGCCGCGGGCATTTTGAATCCCTTTCCGCCCATTTTGCCGAAGGATTTCATCATGTTCTTCATCTGCTCGTACTGTGCCAGGAGCTGATTGACCATCTGAACACTTGTCCCCGAACCCTGTGCGATTCTCCGGCGACGGCTTCCCTTGATAATCTCCGGGTTATTCCTCTCCTTGCGTGTCATGGAGAGGATGATCGCCTCCGTGTATTTCAACTTACTCATATCCGCATCTTGATTTTTAAGCGCCTTGGAAATCCCGGGAACGGGCAGCATCTCTAAAACTTTATCCAAAGGCCCCAACTTCTTTATCTGTTGCAGCTGAAGCAACATATCCTCCAGCGTAAATTTATTTTTTTTCAGACTGGAGGAGAGTCTTTCCACATCTTCATCGCTGGTAATCTGCTGGACCCTCTCCATCAGTCCTGCAACGTCTCCCATCCCCAAGATGCGCTGCGCCATGCGGCCGGCATCAAAGATCTCCAGATCCTCCACGCGCTCCCCCATCCCCGCTAATTTAATGGGGACTCCCGTTACGGCGCGGATGGCAAGAGCCGGGCCACCCCTTGCATCTCCATCCAACTTGGTGAGGACGGCACCTGTAAGCGTCAGTTTTTCATGGAAGACCGTTGCAACCTGCACTGCCTCTTGCCCCGTCATGGAATCGACGACGAGAAGGATTTCGTGCGGAGGCACGGCTGCTTTCATATTTTCCAACTCGGCCATCAATTCCGTATCCATCTGCAAACGGCCTGCGGTATCCAAAAGGATTAAATCGCAAAGATGTTCGGATGCGTAAGCGATGGAACGTTTGGCCACGGCAACGGGGTCTGTCTCTCCGTCATTTGGGCCATAAAAAGCGATCTGCGATTTTTGCGCTAAAATCCGCAGCTGATCCACAGCTGCAGGGCGTCTTAGGTCGCAAGCGACCACGAGAGGTTTGTGTGATTTAGACAGTCTCTTCGCAATTTTGACCGTGGTGGTGGTTTTACCGGAACCTTGCAAACCGACCATCATATAAACGGTGGGGGGTTTGGGAGAAATAATCAGAGGAACAGGGGGTTTGCCCATAATCGCGAGCAGTTCATCATAGACAATGGTAACGACCTGCTGCCCCGGCGTGATGGAGGAAAGGACATCCGCCCCCGTTGCGCGCTCCCGAATCGCCTCAACAAAGTCTTTTACCACTTTAAAATTGACATCCGCCTCTAAAAGAGCACGGCGAACCTCGCGCAAGGCTTCATTAATATCTTCAACGGTTAGCTTCCCCTTGCCTCTCAGCGAGGTAAAGACCTGCTCAAATCGTTCCTTCAGACTATCGAACATTGTGCGCTCGTCTCCCCTAAAAGCTCTAGTATATGATCGTGGAAGCCGCGTGGAAGCTCTTCCCTGTTATTATCCAAAAATTGTAAAAGAGCCTCATGCCGACTGTGAATCTTCAATACTCCCAGTGAAGATTCCATCTGTTCCATATGCTCTCTGGCACGCCGTACCAGGTCGAAAGCACCTTGACGGGTCACTTCAAAAACATCCGCGAGCTCCGCAAAGGAAAGATCCTGCCTGAGTAAGAGTTCGCACGCACGCCGCTGTCTATCGGTAAGAAGGGATTCATATCGGTCAAACAAACACCCTAATCGAACCCTCTGATCTAATAAAAGTTCATCGGAAGACATAGTTAGCGACACTCCTCTACAAGAATTGCCATTATAAAGGGGCAAAGAGATGCCGTCAAGTCTTTTTCCTTGACAGCTTCTCTTTGCCCCTTTATTTAATCGCTGACAGACTTAAAAAGCTAATCTTCCATTTCCGCTAAACCACACTGCAGTTCCGTGCAGAGTAAATCATGCAGGCGCTCTTTTGCCGCTTTTTCAATCTTTTCTCGCTTTTCTTGCAACACTTGCTTGGCTGCCGCCACCTCGGCCCCGGAAGAGATATCCTCAAGCAATCCCTCCACGTACTCCGAATCGATGCCCAACATGGGGATCCCCCATGCGTCGTCATCGGAAACAAGGGATTCTCTCCGACGAATGCCGGTCTCAATTAAAGCAGTATTTTCCGGGCTGCAGGAAATAGCCTTAGTTTCAGCGGAATCCACATAAAAACTCTGCGCATCTGCTTGGTTCTCAAATACTTGAGCATCAATAGTCCCGTCACAGGTGCGGTGCACCACGACCCATACTTTTCCATCCATCTCAAAGACACCTCCTTGGTTATGCTCTTATTTTAGCAGAGTTACGGGGAGAAAATAATAGGACTACGGGTAAAATTACACAAAAGAGATAAACTTACCTTGACTGATTTGCATTCTTCGAACTAGAATAGGGGCACATTCTGGATGAAGGTTGCTGGAGAGACTCTGTGTATAATCAGAGCGCCGAAGGGGCAAGATCAATGGATTGAAACTCTCAGGCCAAAGGATCGCAACCGGACAGACCTCTGAAGCTTCAGCATTTTCCTTTGCTGATAAGGACACAGAGTGATTCTACCGAAGGGCAGAGTTACTTGAGTCCTTTTTTGATTTTGAGCACATTGCAACACGATTCAAATATTACTCTAAAGGAGGGTATCAGAAATGCTTCCAGTGAACAAAGATGATTTTGAGGCAAATGTACTGCAAAATGCAAAACCCGTAGTGGTTGATATGTGGGGACCCGCGTGCGGTCCGTGTCTCGCTCTAATGCCGCAGGTTGAAGAGTTGGCGGCAAGCTACGGAGACAAAGTTGAATTCTTCAAGTTGAACGTGGCGGAAAACAGAAGGCTGTGCGCAACGCTCAGAGTAATGGGCGTTCCAACCTTCCTTTTTTACAAGGGCGGAGAGCAGATTTCCCGTATTACAGGGGACGAAGTCACTCTCGACGCGATTAAAGAAAACACCGACAAGCTCCTCGGTTAATCGAACGAATGATCATGGAAAGGAGGTGACAACATGGGAAAAATGACCGGAAAAAAACTTCTCCTTCTTGGAGAGCGTGATGGTGTACCCGGACCCGCTATGGAAGCTTGCTTTAAGGATAGCGGTGCTGAGGTGGTTTTTGCGGCGACGGAGTGCTTTGTCTGAACCGCCGCAGGAGCAATGGATCTACAAAACCAGCAACGCATTAAGGATGCCGCCGAGAAATTCGGTGCGGAAAACGTCATCGTTATCCTCGGTTCCTCCGATGCGGAGGGAGCGGAGATGTACGCAGAAACCGTAACCGTCGGCGACCCGACTTTTGCAGGTCCATTGGCGGGAGTCTCGTTGGGACTCCCCGTTTATCACATATTCGACGAAGAGATTAAGAACGAAGCAAATCCCGCAGCATGGGAAGAGCAAATTGGTATGATGGAAATGGTATTGGATACAGAAACGCTGGCAAAGGCAGTCGCAGGAGTACGCGACCAGCACAGCAAGGCCAAGCTTTAGTCCAAAACAAATCCACATCTCTAGCCGGCCCTGTATTGGGCCGGCTTTTAATAAAGGAGGTACAGGGCGATGTCGCGTGCGGCTATCAAAGGAACAGCGTATTGTTTAAATTACGCCCATTATCTGGGATACTATTACGGGAACACTCCGTATATGGAACGACATGAACATGCCGATTCCGAGTTTTTAAAAAACCTGCCCTCTCATGTACAAAGCTGGGAGCAAGCAGCAAGCTACGCCCCCAATTTGACCTACATCGGAGCCATGACAACGGACGAACTGTCTTCGCACCCGCAGCCATGGTACTCAAACCTTTCAGCAGAACCCAAACGTTTTGGTAAATACGGAGAAATTATGCCGGAGGATGAGTTCCTCGGTCTGCTGGATATTTGCGATGTCTTTGACCTTATTTGGCTGGAAAAGGGTTTTGCCGAAGCGATTGCCAAGAAACTGGAATCACACCCTCTTTTGGGAGAATCCCAGCTCAAACGCTTGGAAAAAGGGCATGAGCTTTCCGAAATAGAAAAGGAAGTTCAAAACGCCGGCGCGTTGCCGCTGTACTTGGGTGAAAAGGTAGTCGGTTGCTGCCGCAAGGGGCACGACCTGGATGAAAACCTCACCGCTTACATCCTCTTGGAAAACATTGCCTGTAAAGCAGGGGGCGTCCTCGCTCTTTTGCACCTTCTTAAAAACACTGGTATGGCCGCCTCTGAAGTCGATTTTGTTATTGAGTGTTCCGAAGAAGCTGCGGGAGATATGAACCAGCGCGGCGGCGGAAATATCGCCAAAGCCGTAGCAGAAATTGCAGATTGCAGCAATGCCAGCGGCTGCGATATTCGCGCCTTTTGCGCCGGCCCGGTAAACGCCATGATTGCAGGCGCTTCCATGGTGGCAAGCGGTGCGCGTTCCAACGTCGTGGTGCTTGCCGGCGGAGCCATCCCCAAGCTCTACATGAACGCGAAGGATCACGTCAAAAAAGATCTCCAGGCCTTGGAAAACTGCTTGGGCTGTTTTGCAGCCCTGTTGACTCCCGATGACGGATCCACCCCTGTCATGCGACTGGATGCTCTAGGGAAACACACAGTGGGAGCGGGAGCCTCTCCGCAGGCCGTCACAACCGCCCTCGTATGGGATCCCCTTGAAAAAGCAGGGCTGACCTTCAGCGATGTAGACAAATACGCTCCGGAGCTGCACATACCGGAAATCACCCTTCCCGCAGGAGCCGGAAATGTCCCCGAGGGAAATTATAAAATGATCGCCGCTCTGGCCGTTATGAAGGGGCAGCTCCAGAAATCGGAAATCGCCGCCTTTGCCGGCAAGCATGGGCTTCCCGGTTTTGCTCATACGCAGGGACATATCCCCTCCGGCGTTCCGTTCCTCGGACATGCGGTGGATGCGATTAAAAACGGGACGATGAAGCGCGCGATGATCATCGGTAAGGGAAGCCTTTTCCTGGCCCGTCTCACAAACCTCTCCGACGGGGCCTCTTTCCTCGTTGAAGCAGGCTCGGCGCTCCCCCCCTCCATAGGAAAAGACACAATTAAAGAGATGCTGTTAGAGGCTTTGGAGGAAATTGCGAGTTCTTTGAAGAAAAGTGAGAAGTGAGAACCATGCCGCACACCAAAAATGAAAAACAGCTTCTCGGAGAGGCTCTTTCGGAGCTGGTCTCCTCCATCAGAAACGGAGCAAGCTTTGATAAAATCCGTATCGGACTGATGGCAACCGGGAGCGAACTGGGGCAGGAAGAGCTGCTGGCGGGAGCCTTAAGCGCGATGGAGCAAGATCCTCGCCTTCAAGTTATCCCCATCGGCCCCGTAAACCCAAACTATCCCTCCCTTGAGTGGATTGCAACGGAGGATTGCGATGCCGATGTTGCCGCCGCCATGGAAAAAGGCCTTGCCGATGGAAGTTTGGCTGCGGCCGTTGCGCTGCACTACCCCTTCCCCATGGGCGTCACCACCATCGGCCGAGTGATCACACCGGCAAAGGGGCGTCCCCTCTTTATCGCTTCAACAACGGGGTCCTCGGCGTCCGACCGTGTGGAGGCCATGGTGCGCAACGCCATTTACGGCATTGCGGCAGCCAAAGCCTGCGGGATTGCCAAACCGCAAGTGGGGATTTTAAATGTGGATGGCGCCCAAACGGTTTTCCGTATTCTCTCTAAACTCGCGGAAAAAGGATATCCCATTTCCTTCGCACAGAGCAAGCGCAGCGACGGCGGCGCTATTTTGCGCGGCAATGACGCGCTGATGGGAAGCGCGGACGTCTGCGTTACGGACACCTTGACCGGAAACATCATGATGAAATTCTTCTCCGCATGGAGCAGCGGCGGCAGCTATGAGGCGTGCGGCTGGGGTTACGGCCCCTCCACCGGAGAGGGATGGAAACGCGTTATCTCCATTATTTCCAGAGCATCGGGAAGCCCCGTCGTCGCAGGAGCGTTAACGTATACGGCGCAGGCCGTGCGCGGTAACTTGCCCGATCTCTGCGCAGCGGAGATTAAAGCGGCCAAACAAGCGGGGCTGGACGCGCTTCTTGAAGAATACCAGGCACGCACAACAACAAGCGCCCCGGCAGTCTCCG
This sequence comes from Synergistaceae bacterium, assembly GCA_018063805.1. Classification (GTDB taxonomy): domain Bacteria; phylum Synergistota; class Synergistia; order Synergistales; family Synergistaceae; genus JAGPAO01. Next base: position 9,236 of record JAGPAO010000005.1, read on the forward strand.
CACCTCCTGCAGAGCCAACGGGGGAGGAAATCCACGGTATTGACGTCCTCGCTATTGAAGACGCCACCCGTGCGCTCTGGGGCAAGGGCATCTACGCGGAATCCGCGATGGGGTGCACCGGCCCGGTGGTTAAGGTTCCCGCACACAGACTGCACGAAGCAGAGGCCGTTTTAAAAGAACAGGGCTATCTGTAAGGCTCACTCCCTCTTTTAATGCAATAGGCACAAACGCAAGAAAGGGAGCGTGGGTTTTCCACGCTCCCTTTCTTGCGTTTTCAGATTTAATTCTGCATCTGTTACTTCCCTGTACCGGCGGGCCGCAGTAACGTCTTCTGCATGACTTCCTTGAAAAACACAGCGCCATCTTGCAAGGCTCTGCGCCCTCCTTCAAAGCGTTCGGAGAACATCTGAAAGACATGAAAATACCCGGGCCAAACGGTGAGCTTGACCGGAACATCGGCCATAGCCGCATTGCGCACCACAGTAAGGGTATCATCAAGCAGCGTCTCATGCGACCCAACGTGAATTAATAGGGGCGGAAGCCCACGTAAATCCGCAAAAGCGGGAGAAATAAGGGGATTTTTAAGGTCCTCCCCCTTTGCATACAGGGATGCTAGTGTGCCAAGAAAATCAGCGGTAATGAGGATATCGACATCTTTCTTGATCTCATGACTCGCAAAACGGTTACTCAGATCCGTCCAAGGGGAAAGCAGATAGGCACCTGCGGGCATAGGAAGTCCCTTATCCCGGATACTCAGTAGCGCGGCAAGCGCCAAACCTCCCCCGGCGGAATCTCCCCCAAAAACGATATTTTCGGGTTTAAACCCTTTGTCCAACAACATCCGGTAGGCCTTCAGCGCGTTTTCAAGAGCTGCCGGGTAAGGCGATTCCGGTGCTAAAGGGTAATCCAGCGCGAAACAGAGAATTCCCGCCTTATGTGCTAAATATCCCGCGATAGCTGCAGCGGTTTTCGAACTGCCCACAACATATCCGCCACCGTGGAAGTAAAGAAGCACACGATTTTCCGCCGCTCGTTTCGGTTTGAACCAAACGCCCTTCACTCCATGACTGTCAAATGGCTCTATCTTGACCGATGCCAAAATATCCGCCGATTTTGTAGCATACTTTTCAAAACCGTCGCGCATCATGGACAACATAGCCTTGGGCTCAGCATCGGCTAAGGACGAGCCATCCTCCTGCGCTTCTTTAAATTCCGCCGCCGTTTCTACCAGCGTAGCGGATTCCTTCTCGCTCAAATACCTCTTCCAAACCCCTTCCTGCAGATCTCCGGCCTCCGTCGTCATGACCGAAAAGTGGAATAAAAAAAGTGAAACAAACAAGAGCAAAGGAATTGCCATTAGGTTCTTTTTCATCTTAACGTCCCCTTTTATGTGTTTTTACACGCAATATAAGTTATTGCCCCCTTAACCTGATGGGCAATTTTCCCACGACCATTTTTTTAATAACACTTCCTTTCACTCAAAACATACCATATGGCATATGACAACAGCCTGTCATATTATTGACGACAAAGAGCGGGAGCGTGGAAAATCCACGCTCCCGCTCTTTGGTCATTCACGCTTACACTCTTTTTCGTCAAACAGGCGATTCCTCGGAAAAAGAGAGGTCTAATTTCTCAATGCTCAGTGCTCGCCCTGTTTCTTCATCCACATCGATGAGAACGGCTTGGAGACGGGGATCCGTCTCCTCTATCTCAAAACGACTGGGGATTCCGGCTAAAAACTTAGGAAGCACGGAGTTCAACGCCATTCCGATGACTCCTCCATGCCCTCCCGTCATTCCCACATCTGTAATGTAGGCCGTTCCTCGCGGCAGAAGACGGTCATCCGCCGTCTGTGTGTGCGTGTGCGTCCCCACAAGAGCGGAAATCTGCCCGTCTAAGTACCGAGCCAAAGCCAACTTCTCCGCCGTTGCCTCCGCGTGAAAATCCACAAGAATACAAGGAGTAGAAACTCCTTCTAACAAGCGTTCTGTAGTTCGGAAGGGGCAATCAATCGGGGGCATAAAAGCACGCCCCTGCATATTGATGACCGCTAATTTATGACCGTTCTTTTCGTACACCCCAACGCCTCGCCCGGGAGCAGGGGAGGGGTAGTTCGCCGGCCTTAAAATACGCGGCTCCCTGTCCAATACGGGGAGCAATTCTTTCTTATCCCAAATATGATTGCCGCTCGTTAGTACATCTATTCCCATAGAGAAAAGATCTTCCGCTAATCTTTCGGTTAAACCAAAGCCTGCGGCTGCGTTTTCCGCATTCACAACCACAAAGTGAATCGGTCCCTTTTCTCTGCGAAGGATGGGTAAAAAATGTGCCACTAATTTTCTCCCCGGTTTTCCTACGATATCACCAATAAAGAGGATACGCACTCTTGTCCCCTACTTTGCGTAATCCACAACCCGCGTCTCCCGAATGAGCGTTACCCGAATTTGACCCGGGTATTTCATCTCAGATTCGATCTTGCGAGCTATGTCATAAGCCAATTTTTGCATGCTTCCTTCATCGGTGATACTGGGCGCCACAGCCACTCGGATTTCTCTTCCGGCCTGTATTGCAAACGCCTTACTGACACCGCTGAAGGTCTTTGCCAGTTCTTCAAGCTTTTCCAATCTCTTCACGTACGCATCCAAGCTCTCTCGGCGCGCACCCGGACGGGAAGCACTGATTGCATCTGCAGCTGCGACCAACACCGCATAAAGCGTCTGCGGTTCTTCGTCCTCGTGGTGCGAGGCGATACAGTTGACGATATCAGCCGATTCTCCGTAGCGTTTCGCAAGATCCGCCCCTATTTGAGCATGAGGACCTTCCACTTGATGATCCACTGCCTTGCCCAAATCATGTAAAAGACCGGCACGCTTTGCCATCGTTTCATCTAACCCAAGCTCTGCAGCCATCATTCCCGCTAAATGAGCGACTTCTAAGCTGTGTCCCAAGGCATTCTGTCCGTAGCTCGAACGATATCGAAGCTGCCCGATGGTTCGGGTCAATTCAGGGTGCATATGTTTAATACCGGTTTCCAGCAGGGCTTGTTCGCCCGTTTCAATGATCTGAATTTCGACATCCCGCTGCGCTTTTTCTATGATCTCTTCTATACGCGCAGGATGAATACGTCCGTCCTGAACCAAACGCTCGAGCGAAAGACGAGCCACCTCGCGGCGAACAGGGTCAAAAGAGCTGAGGGTTACCGCCTCCGGTGTGTCATCCACTATTAAGTCAACACCCGTTAAGGTTTCAAAGGTTCGGATGTTTCTCCCCTCGCGTCCGATAATACGCCCCTTCATCTCATCCGTCGGAAGCGTAACCACACTGACCGCTACTTCAGAGGTAAACTCCACACTGCAACGCTGTACAGCTACGGCAATGATCTCCTGGGCCTTTTTGTCCGCTTCTCTTTTTCCTCTTTCTTCCAACTCTTTCAGACGAAGCCCAATCAGATGAGCGGCCTCAGTTTCCACTTCCGCCAACAAAATTTTCTTTGCCTCTTCTCGCGTCAGTTGGGCAACTTCTTCAAGTTTTTTTACAATTTGCTGCTCTTTTTTCTCAAGTTTCTCGTGTCTTTCCCGTGTTTCCTCAATCTTTGCTCTCAGTTCTTCTTCTTTGCGGCTGGCGCTCTCGATTTTTCGGTCAAGATTTTCCTCTTTTTGTTCGAGTTTGCGCTCGGTTCTTTGAAGCTCATTGCGTCTGTCCTTTGTTTCTCTCTCCATCTCCACACGAAGGCGATGAATTTCCTCTTTCGCCTCTGTGAGAAGTTCTCTCTTGGCGTTTTCCGCTTGTACTGCGGCTTCTTGCACTACTTTTTCTGCTGAATTCTGTTCGGAAATCTGTTTCTTTTCTCCACGACTACGTTGAATAAAAAACCCTGCAGCTACACCTGCGATGCAGGCAACCACCAACAAAAAATACTCCATCCCTATCACCTCTATTACGATTGTCAAGGTTCCCGTACTCAAGGATTTTCCCCTGAGTAAATTATACAGGGTCTCCACTGCTCAAAATTATAATGCCAAACAAGTTTTATCTCAATAGTATGTTAAAAAACTTGTGGTCAAAGTAAAACATTCTTTATATCCACTATATCCGGGCGTCTATGATCGCAGTGACTCCGACACCCTGCACACGGCGAAACTGCCTCACGGGATTTATGGAATCAACCGGAATCAATATGGTAGCCCGTATCCCTTGAAAGGTCGTTTCCAGTTGCGCAACCGCCTTCGTTTGATCGACCGCTCTTCTCAAATTTCCGCCGACTTGAGCTGCTCCCACACGAGTCCCATTACCCAGAGAAATAATAGGCACTACTTTTGTATGTCCGTCCAGTTTAGCGCCTCTGTTGAATGTCACCGTATTGATAAAATCATTGATCGGCCCTGCTACCGCTGTCACAAGCGCTCCTCCTGCTACAGCCATTGCGCCATCCCTTAAAACATTTCCGAGATTCAGCGCCGACACGCTCGCCGGCAAAGCAACTAATAACATCGTAACTAGAATAGCCAAAAACTTGTTTTTTCTTTTCATAACTTACCCCTCCTTCGCTAAAATACGATCATGATCAACGGAACCATTATACTCTCTAATATCCTCCCGGGCCCACTCCATCAAGCGCACATCCGTCAGAAGATTGACCAAACGGAACCCATTTTCGCCATGCTGCCGTTTTCCGGCCAGGTCGCCGGATCCGCGAAGGAGAAGGTCTTGTTCTGCAATATAAAAACCGTCGGTGCTTTTTTCCAAAACAGAAAGCCGCTCTGCGGCAATATCGTCCTTTGAGTCATCCAACAAAAAACAGGCGGAACGGCGATTCCCCCGCCCCACTCTCCCCCGCAATTGGTGCAGCTGAGCCAAACCAAAGGAGGAGGCATTTTCAATCACCATCACCGTTGCTGCAGGGACATCCACCCCTACTTCAACAACGGTTGTTGCCACAAGCAGGGATGTTTTTTTATTTAAAAAGGCGCAAAGAACCGCATCCTTTTCCTCCTCAGCCATTCGCCCGTGCAAGAGCGCAACCGGTATGTCCACAAGTGCTTTTTTCAGCTGTGAAAAACGATTTTCCGCGGAGTGAGGGGTATCGTCGTCCCCTTCTATCAGAGGACAGACCCAGTACACTTGCCCCCCATGAGCAATTTCTTTTCGAATAAACGCCATTAGCCGCGGTAGCTGATCAAAGGAAACGCGCCGCGTTTGAACGGGAATACGCCCCTCCGGTTTTTCCGTCAGAGTAGATATTGGGAGTTCTCCGTAGAGTGCAAGAAAGAGGGTTCTTGGAATCGGTGTGCCGCTCATCGTCAGAATATGCGGATAATCCCCTTTCTCCGTAAAGAGAGCCCGCTGCGCCACACCAAAACGATGCTGTTCATCAATAATCGCAAGCCCTAAACGCGGCAATTGCAGCCCTTTAGAAAAAAGCGCATGGGTTCCCACGATAAATAGCGGTTCCCCAAAAAGCAGTTCTTCCATCAGTTCCCGGCGTTCTGAAGCGGATGTGGCACCCGTTACAAGGCGGCACGAAATTGAAAATGGGGCAAAAATTCTCTTTGCCGTCTCATAGAGCTGAGAGGCAAGAAGCGTTGTAGGAGCCATTAGAGCCGCATTATAGCCGGATTGAAGGACGGCAAATGCAGCGGATAAAGCCACTACCGTTTTGCCCGACCCTACATCCCCTTGAAGCAGGCGGTTCATCGGAAGAGATCCTCTCATATCGGATAGGATTTCCCCTACGGCTTGCCTCTGCGATGCGGTAAGGGTAAAGGGAAGCTCATTAAAAAAAGAAACCAGGGAGGATAGGTCTGCTGAAATGTGAGGCGCTTTGCTGTGCTGCTGTATCTTTTGGCGCCACTCTTCCAGGCGAAGTTGATAAAAAAAACACTCTTCATAGGCAAGGCGTTTGCGGGAGAGAGCCCAGTGCTGTCCAGATTGGGGGCGATGCATCCCGATTATGGCCGTAAGGATAGGCAGAAGCCGACGCTTTTTCGTTATTTTTTCGGGAAGTTTTTCCGGCAGAGCGGGAAGCGTTTCTTTCAGTTGAGAGTGTATGAATTTTCGCAACCACTTGCCGCTGATTCCCTCCGTCAAAGAGTACACGGGGAGCACACACCCCCAAGCCTCCCCTTTAAGCCCCTCTGCCCAAAGCTCCATCTCCGGATTGATAAACTCCGCCATTCCGTCCTTTATGCAAACTTTTCCGTAGAGTAAAAAACGCGAGGGGAAGGATACCCCTCGAAACAGGTTCCCGCTTCCAAACCAGACGGCACGAGCCTGCCCGTCCTGATCCCTTAACAACGCCGTGTAGCGAAAAACGGCGGAACGCCTGGTGCGATTTCGCTCGACATCCTCAATGTAAACCGAAGCAACATAGGAACCCTCTTCTTGAATAGACCGGAGCGGAGTGATCACCCGGCGATCTTCGTACCGTCTCGGGAAATACCAGAAGAGATCTTCAACGCTCCGAATGCCCAGCTTTTCAAACAGCCGGACACGTTTGACCCCAATGCCCCTTAACGAACTAAGGGGCGGGCTCGGGTCTTCCGTCACTCTCCCGATCCAACCTCATGACCGCTATCCGACTGATAGGTGACAGCTCCCATTTTTGACGGATCCAAAAGCAGGCGGGGATCAACCCCTATTGCATTCAGAGCATCTTCTATCCCCACTTTAAATTGAGGGAACTCCGTTGTCTCATGGTTCTCAACATAAACAGGAGTGGGTTGAAGCGGAGAAGACTCTGCTGATGAAGGTGCTTCTTCCTCTATCGATTCATCAAGTAGCGCGTCAAATTTTTGGAGAAGCTCCCTAAATTCGTCAACATACTGCTGCCGCGAAGAACGAAGCCGCCCCATATCAATTCGCAGCGCCTCCATCTCATCCTCAGCATCACGAACCATGCGATCTACTTTGCTCCGCGCCTCTGAAATAATGGAATCCGCCTGCATCCGTGCACCTTGAACGCGCTCTTCCGCCGTCCGCTGAGCCATGATGAGGGCCTCTTGAATCGATTCACGAATGCTTTCAAACTGCCCCAGCTTCTCCCGTTTTTGTACCAGTTCCTGTTCTTGATCCTTTATCTTTTGAACATAGGCCTGCAAAGACCCCGCCACATGATCCAAAAATTCATCGACTTCTACAGGATCATACCCACGCATGCATTTTTTAAACGATTGATTGACAACATCAAGGGATGTTAAAAGATCATTCACTCAACCGACACCGTCCTCTCCGCTAACCTGTTAATTTTATCATAGAGAAACTTAAATTCAACACGGCAAAACCAAATATATAAATGCTCCGGCTTTTTAAAGAACAGAGCGCGGTCCGAAAATAGCCGTCCCCACTCGCACAAGGGTGCTTCCCTCTTCTATCGCCGTTTCAAAATCCCCGCTCATCCCCATGGAAAGCTCCGGCAACGGCAATCCGGTGCGCAGACGCAAACGCTCTGAGAGCTCCCGCAACTTAGCAAAAGAGATGCGGGCATCTCCTTGGATCGCGGCAATAGCCATTAACCCCTCGACTCTGAGATGAGGACAACGGGATCGAACATCATTCAGCAGAGATTCCGCCGCCTCCGGTTGGATTCCGTGTTTTGAGGCCTCACCTGATATATTGACCTCCAATAAAACGGGGTAGACAGGACGCTCCTGCTCTGCCAGAATACGCTCCATTGTCTCGGCAAGATCTATATCGTCCACGCTTTCTATAAGATCAAACAGCTCAAGCGCTTTGCGAGCCTTGTTTTTCTGAAGATGACCAATCAAATGCCAGCGCACTTTTTTATCCTCAGGCCAGGCTTCTCGTTTGGAGAGAGTTTCTTGAACCCTGCTTTCCCCCAAAATATCCACCCCGCAGTCGACTGCGGCGAGAAGATCTTCCAATGGGTGAAATTTGGAGACAGCCACCAGTTGTATCGCCTCCGCTTTTCTCCCCGACCGCCGTGCAGCCTCTGCGATTCTTGAACGCACCGACTCGATTCTTTCCGCAAGCAACCTCTTCAATTCGGCATCTACCATAGCTGCACCCGCCCCTCGCGTGCGTTTGTTGCATCCGCAATAATCGCATCTCCGACGTTTAACCCCTCGGTAACGAGAAACCGCCCTCCCGAGATAGGCTGTCCCCTTACAGGACAAAAAGTTGAATTGGTTCCTTTTAAGAAAAAGACACCCTGCTTATTGTTTTTAACAACAACGGCCTTTTCCGGCACAGCAAGCCCTCGCGTATGTCCCATTTCGACAAGAAGCTTGTAGTTTCTCGATACGATCTTGTCCGGAGGAAACCAGGGTAAGTTCAAATAGATTTTAGCTTTGGGCCCATATTCCTCATAAACGCGAATTTCCGCCTTGGATGGCGTATCGTCTTCATCCAATTTTACGCGAAGCTCACCTCGTTCAAGATGTGCCTGCATCTTCGCCGTCAAATCAACGTAACCAATAAAGCGCAGAAGCTGAGGCTGCAACACGATCTTGCCGATAAGTTGCCCTTGTTTGCACGCCGTTCCATCCTTATAATAAGTCACTTTTTTCGGTGCGGGAAGCGTTTGCATGCCGGACCACAGCTGCACATACTTCCACTTATTCTCTTCTCCGTCCACCCCGCCGATAAAATAACCGCTTTCCGGTGCCTTTATATCCAACAGTTGTCCTCCTGCTGAAATACGCGCGACACGGCTTCCTTTCGCAACTCGGAGCGGATCCGTCCCATGCGGAAAAAGAACCGTTCCGCTCCGCGGTGCAAAAAGGAGCACTTCGTTCCATAAAAGGATTCCGTCTACGGAAACCACTTCCGTCTCCAACCAAGGAGTTGCCCAGACAACTTGAGGGTGTATGCTGTCATAGTGCTTGAAATAGGCCACAAACGCATAGCACCAAACGATAACAAGCAGAAAAACCGCAAAAAAGTATAAAATACGCTGCGGCCCTCCGGATGATTCAAGCTTCCTCATCTTAACGCAGAGAACCCTGCTTTTCTCTCGTTACAGGCATTTGGAATAGTCGCAGGAAACGCACCGCAGACACCCTTCACTGTGAATCATCGGAGCACCGCAAGAGGGGCACATATCCCCTCCGGATACTTCAACCGTTTCTCCTAATGCGCGCTCCAATCCCTGTGCAATCGCATCGGGAAGACTGAGGATGATTCCGTCTCCCTCAAAAATAGGCTGACTCCCGCCGATACCCTTAAGCTGAGCAATGATCTCGTTCACGGGAATTCCGCTGCGCAGAGAAAGAGAGATCAAACGCCCCAGAGCTTCCGTATGCGCCTGCGTATCCTTCCCGGATTTCCCCAATGTGGCAAAAAGTTCAAAGGGTTTGCCATCCAGTTGGTTCAGCGTCAAGTACAGTTTCCCAAAGCTGGTGCGGATTTTAACGGTTGTCCCCAATAGATTTGAGGGACGCCGACGCGGCTTCGCCACGCCCTCGGCAGTCGTCTCTGTTTGTGCCGGTTTATCCGAAGTCCCGTGATAAAGCACCTGCACATCCTTACAGCGATCGCGGTACACGGTAATGCCCTTACACCCCTCCTGATAAGAAAAGAGGTACGCGGAATGAACATCCTCAACCGTTGCAGAGTGGGGCAAGTTAATCGTCTTGCTGACGGCGTTATCCACGTGCTGCTGGAATGCAGTCTGCATCTGGACATGCTCCATGTAAGGGATATCGTGGGCCGTAACAAAGACATCTTTAATAATCTTAGGCACATCCGAGCTTTCCAATGTCCCCGAAGCGAGCACTTTTTCCAGAATAGCCGAACCGTCCTCGCCAAGCCGCGCCAGTGCCTCCTCAAAATAGGGGTTGACGTAAACCAGCGTATCGCTGTCAAACGCCTTTCGTCTGAATGCAAGCGCAAACACAGGTTCTATGCCGCTGGAACACTCGGCTATGAGGGAGATCGTACCGGTAGGAGCAATGGTTGTAACGGTAGCATTGCGCATGGGACGCCTCTGTTGCTCCCACACACTTCCCTCCCAGTTGGGGAATGATCCGCGGCTGACTCCAAGAGCCTCGCTCTCTTCATGCCCGATCCGCTGAATAAAGCCCATCAATTTTTCCGCCAAAACAACAGACTCCGGGCTTCCATAACGCAATCTCCGTTTAAAAAGCAGCTCCGCCCATCCCATGACACCCAGGCCGATTTTACGGTTTGCCCGCGTCATCTCCTCAATACGCGCCAAAGGATAGGTGTTGGAATCAATGACGTTGTCCAAGAAGCGGACACAGCAGCGAACGGTCGCTTCCAGTTTATCCCAATCAATTTCCCCCACGTTATCAGACATCCGCACGAGGTTAATAGAGCCCAAATTGCAGCTCTCATAGGGAAGCAGCGGCTGCTCGCCGCAGGGATTTGTAGTGTTGAGCTTTCCGCTGTTGGGAACGGTATTCATTCTCTCTATACGATCCAGAAAGATAATGCCCGGGTCTCCCGTCTTCCATGCGCTCTCAACCAGCATATTCCATAATTTTTTCGCGGGAATGCGGCTTACCTCTTCGCCGGTTCTCGGATTGGCAAGCACCCAATCCTCCCCCGCTTGCAAAGCCTCCATGAAGGCATCCGTGATCCCAACGGAAATGTTAAAGTTGGTAAGCTTTCCCTTCTCCGTCTTTGCCTTTACAAATTCTTCGATATCGGGGTGAGAGACTTCCAAAATCCCCATGTTTGCCCCTCGGCGTATCCCCCCCTGTTTGACCACTTCTGTTGTATGATCAAACAGCTCCATAAAGGAGACGGGGCCGGAGGCCACTCCGGAAGTGCTGCGCACTCGGTCCCCCGTAGGGCGAAGTCCGGAGAAATTAAACCCCGTCCCCCCGCCGCTTTTGTGTACTAGAGCCGTGGCACTCAAGGAATCAAAGATCTCCTCCATGCTATCGCCGACGGGAAGCACAAAACAGGCGGAGAGCTGCCCCATAGGCGTTCCGGCATTCATAAGAGTGGGAGAATTGGGAAGGAATTCCAGCCTCGCCATCATCTCATAAAATTTATCCGCCCACTCCTGAGGGTCATTTCCGTAGGCATCCTCTGCAGAAGCCACAACGGTGGCCACGCGACAGAGCATATCTCTGGGCGTTTCCATCGGATTTCCCGCGTCATCTTTTCGCAGATAGCGTCTTTCAAGAACCTTCAGTGCATTATCGGAAAACTCAGGCTGCAGTTGCGATTTAACTTTTAACAAAGGATTTTCCCTCCTGTATCGCTATTATGCGTTGTATTCTTTAACAAGATCCACTACTTCATAAAGGTCATCACACACACGGTGTGCACCCGCATCGAGTAACTTTGCCCGGTCAAAGTTGCCGGTTGTCACCCCTATCCCACGGACACCGGCGGCACAAGCCGTTCGCATATCAATATCCGTATCGCCTACGTAGAGCACGGAATCTGCGGAAGTACCCAGCTTAGAGATCCCCACCTGCACAGACTCCGGATCGGGTTTGGGGTGCTGCACATCCTCAAGCCCAACGATCACATCCATCATGGGCGCCATCCCCACTCCCTCAACAGCCAGTCTCGCAAAGCGGCGATTGGAGACAACCCCCACCAAGAGCCCCGCTTCTTTTAAGACCTTCGGAACCTCCATACTTCCGGGGAAGAGACGGTAATTAACAAATTCCGCCCCACGCAAATGCTCTCGGTAATACTGAACCCAATCGGGCTCTACAACACCCTGCCCCCATAACGTCTCCCATGATTTTTCAATGGGAAGGCCTATAACCGCGAGCACTTCCTCCCGCGTAACCAACCGCTGCCCCTTAGCCTTCGCTAAAAGATTGGTACACTCTGTAATCGCATAACTGCTATCGATAAGAGTCATATCAAAATCAAACAGCACCGCTGTTACCCTTGACGACATTTTTTCTCCCCCAAAACGATGACGTTTTTAAAGATCCGAACGGTTAAATACACACGAAGAATCCGCCGTCTCCCATACCTGCACTTCAAAAAGAGAGTAGTTCTCCCCCTTAAGAAGAGGATCCAGCTGCTCAAAAATCCACCGAGCTAGATTTTCCGCAGACGGTTGCGGAACGATTTCGTTTAAATAGGCGTGATCCATTTTTGATAGCACTTTATCTTTAACGATTGTCTTTAGCACCACAAAATCAAGGATCATGCCCTCTTTATCCGGGTACCCCTCCAGCACGACCGCCAAACGATAGGTATGCCCGTGCAGGCGTTCGCATTTTCCGTGGTACTCGACCAGATTATGCGCCGCGTCAAATGTAAATTCCTTGCGTAAAAGCATTCCTGTTCCCTTCCTTCTAAAGAGCGTCCCTAGAATTATATCCCAAAATACGCCATCGTTATATTTATTATTTTTTTTCGAAGCAATTCATATATAGAAAGTCGAGATTGCAGAAGGCGCATCGGGTAGAAACAGTAGCGCTATCCCTCCGCCCCTACGGGGCACCTCCCACTCAGAGAGGGTGACGTTTTATTCCCCATCTTTTTGAAGCAACGCCCTCATTTCCGCCGCATTTTTAACGGCGTTACCCCCTACGCAGTTATTGAACATCAGGAACAATTTGGGGATTTTTTCTTTCATCCCCAAAAGGCGATCCCGCCACGGCAGTAGTTCCTCTTCTGAATAGTAATAATTCGATTTTTCCGCCGTTGAGGCCCCCAGTTTTTCCCAAACAGCCGCATTACGTCCGTGAAAACGCACCACGCTCCCCCACTCCGCCGTAACGGGACACTCGTCGGGGATCGTCCACGCCAGTTGCGGCTGATCGACAGCAACGTAAGCGATGTTTTCCTCTCGCAAAAGGCCTAAAAAGTGATCGCGATTTCCCTCCTCCAGCCAGGAGCGGTGCCTTATTTCCACCGCCAGAGGGAGAGGCCCCGTCTGTTCGCGAATGCGGCGCAAGTAGACGAGATGTTCGCGGCGAAAATTCCACCAGGGGGGGAACTGAAATAATAGATACCCCAGTTTTTTTCTTTTGTGGAGAGGCTCAATCACATTGATAAATTCCTCAAACAAGGCTCGCCGCTGTTCTTTGCTTAAGTCCTCTCTGCGCAAGGCCTGCCCCTGTAATTCCTTGGGTAACGTGCGCAAAAGCCATTGTGGGAAATTTTCCCAACGCATCCGGTGGAACGTAAAGATAGAGGGGACGCGCATTCCAAAGAAAAAATCCGCAGGGGTATCGACAATCCACTGAAAAACAGCTGCGCGATCCGGAAGGGCATAAAAAGGGCTGTCCAGCTCAAGAGCATTAAAACGGGAGCTGTAATGCTGCAGCCTGTTTGCTATTGACAGAACCCCTTTGGGGTAAAAACCACTCTGCAGAAGTGATTTATTCCCAAAAGAACAGACTCCGATATAAAGAACAGACATCTGCTCACCCCCGCTGTGATATAGTTATACCTATTAGTTCACGTGCAAGACCATTCTTATTATATAGGCTGCACACATACTTGGGAGGGAAAAACACATGAAGTTGGAAGGTATTTACGCACCCATCAGCACCCCTTTTTTGGAAAACGGGGATATTCATTACGAAGCGCTTCAACAGAATCTTGCAAAATGGAAAAACGCGGGGTTGGATGGTTTGGTTGTCTGCGGTTCCAATGGAGAACTGCCCTTCATAGAACTTGATGAAAGAGTCAAGCTGACACAAATTTGCAAAAAAGAAATGCAGGGGAAAGCCCGCATCGTAACCGGAATCCACTACCCGTCCACGCGTGAAACCATCGCCTGCGTCAAAGCCGTTGCGGATGTAGGATGCGAAGCCGGCTTGCTGCTTCCTCCTTCTTATTTTAAAGGACAGGGAATGCCCGGCGTCATCCATTACTTTGAAGAAGTTGCCAATGCCTCCCCCATTCCCCTGATTCTTTACAACATGCCGGGAAACACGGGCGTCAATATGGATGCAGCCACCATGCTGCACTTGGGAAAACACCCCAATATCATCGGCGTTAAAGACACGGCCGGGGATATGACGCAGTTGGGCACCATCTGCGCCCATGCTTCGGAGGGATTTTCCGTCTTTGCCGGATCGGCGAACTATCTCCTTCCCGCCCTCTCTCTGGGCGTTACGGGCGGAACGCTTGCTGCCGCGAACCTCTATCCCGTGTCGTGCCGCAAATTAATTGATCTATACAAAGAGGGCAAGATGGGGGAAGCGCGCCTCTTGCAGTACAAACTCCTGGCAATCAGCGATGCCATCACCCGCCGTTTTGGAGTTCCGGGACTCAAAGTGGCCATGGATTCCCGCAATCTGTTCGGCGGCCCCTGCCGATCCCCCTTAATGCCCGTATCCGAGTCGGTCAAAACGGAAATTTTGAAGGTTTTAGATGAAGCAGGGCTGGATTCACTGGAGACATGGCGATAGCGCCTGAGCCCTTAGAACCCGCAACTATTTTACGGAGGCGATGAACGTGACGACACAAAGACTACTGCTGGTACTGGGCAGCCCCAGAAGGCACGGCAATACAGAAATATTAGCTGAAACGCTGGGAGAAAGCGCCCAACGCTCGGGGTTTTCCGTCCACACCGTCCATACGGCGGGGATGAATCTCAAAGGTTGCACCGATTGTAGGAAATGCTGGACAACGGGAACACCGTGCGTCCTTAAGGATGATATGGGGCAAATCTACGAGGAGTTGATACCGGCGAGCGTCGTTGTTTTTGCCTCCCCGCTTTACTTCTACTCCTGGTCCTCTCAGATCAAACCCGTTTGGGATCGGTTGCTCCCCTTTTACACCCCTAAAAGCCCGCACGATTTTAAAGGAAAGGGAACAATCCTTCTTTCAGCGGCGGGGGACTCCGATCCATCGGCGTTTGATGGTTTGAAGCTCTCCTTCAAATACTCCACAAACTATCTGGGGTGGCGTATTCTGGGAGAGATCTGCGCCACGGACGTTTACCCCGTAGGAGACATTAAAGAAAAGGGGGACTGGCTTGAGAGGGCAAAAGCCCTTGGGAGCAGTCTCAGCTGACCAACCCCAACATGCTTCGCGACCAAGCCGACAAAAATAAATTCATGCCGGCTTGGTCGTTTACTCAATCAAAGGCGTTGATACTGTGCTTTATCGTGAAATAACGTGTAAATCAGCCGTCCACAAACTAAAGGGAACGCTCCCGTTCGACTGGGATTTAAACCTCTACCGCGGGTGCGCTCATGGCTGCGCCTACTGTTATGCACTATATTCGCACCAGTACATCGGCGACGACGATTTTTTTAATACGGTCTACGTTAAGACTAATATCGTCGAACAGTTAGAGCGGGAACTTAAATCGCCGAGATGGAATCGAGACGTTATTAATATCGGAGGGGTTACGGATAGCTATCAACCAGCAGAAGCAACATATAAGCTCATGCCGGAGGTTTTAAAATTACTGATCAAATACCGCACCCCCGCCATTATCTCGACAAAATCAACCCTTCTTTTGCGCGATTACGACCTCATCAATGAACTCTCACGCATTACCTACGTCAACATCGCCGCAACCATCACCACAACGGACGAAGTTCTGCAGAAAAAGATAGAGCCGATGGCGGCACATTCGATGAGCCGATTTGCCATGCTTCGTGAAATCAGAAAGACAAACGCATCGGTCGGCCTGCATATCATGCCGATAATTCCGTATTTGACTGATAGCAAAGAGAATCTTTACTCTCTCTTCTCTCATGCAAAGGAATGCGATGTGCATTATGCTCTGCCCGGTGCCCTTTATTTAAGAGGGAGAACACGCGGAAACTTTTTTAATTTTATTCGGCGCCAGTTCCCGGAATTATACGCCCCCCTTGTCTCTCTCTATCAGGGAGGCTGCGATTGGAAAAACTACAAACAAGCTCTCTACGCCATGATCAATGAGCTGCGCAACGAATTATCCATTTCGGGAAGCTATGGTGCTGTCATGAAGGCAAAACTGCCGCCCCCTCAAAAAGAACACCGACAGCTGACGCTCTTCTAAAAAAGCCCCCCTCCCTGAAGGAGGGGGGCTTTTTACGTCGTTTATTTCTGTTTGCAATTCAGCAATGGTAAAGAGATCAACAAGAACAGGAGAGAAGAAGTCGTTCCCGCCGCATTACACCCGGAACTGCTGCCCGATCCGCTTCCACCGCCGCCACCGGATCCCGCTTTGGTCGAAATCACAATGGGATCGGTAAAGCGCCCATTTTCCACGCCATCGCGGATGAGAAAGTAACCATTTCCCAGTTTGACAGAAGCTCCGGCGATATCGGCAAACAACACCTTAAAGCTGATCGTAGCGGCAAAGGCACCGTCTTTGGATTCATCGCGCACTTCAAAGAAATCTCTCAAATGCCTGCCGTTTGCGGTAACCATGGAGACAAGATCCACCCCGTTGGTTCGACTCAGAAATTTTTGCGGACGCAGATTCGCCAAAACAGCATCGGGAAAGGGTGTCCCGGCCGCTACGGCCTCTTTGATGGCCGCAAGAGCATCGCTGCCGGTACCGGAAAGAAGCAGATCCGCCCAGCTGACGGGAAAGGTCAACTCAAGCCCCATCAAGCCCACGGAGGCGGGGGTTTGTGTATCCCCCATCTTGGGCGTATACAATACATCAAAGGAAAGTCCTTTGACACCGTTTTGAGTCATACTTGCCCAGTCGCTTGCGACCAGAAGCGCTTTGAACGTCGTACCCGCTCCAAAACCGCCGTCCACATACTGTAAGGGACGGCCGTTAAAATCGCGCGAAGTCACTTCTTTGATTCCCGCAATGCCGGAAATGTTAATATCTCCGTCTATTCGATTGCGGTATGTTCCGCGTTTAAACGTATTGGCCGGATTCCATCTGAAGCTGTACAGACGCGCTTCGTCAGTGGGATGCGTCAATTGAACGGTAAAAGAACTCTCCCCGGCAAAGGGGTTTACCTGCCAAGAGCTTCCGAATCCGGAAGGGAGCATGGCCCCCATGGAGAGAGCGGTATTCCCCAAATCTCCTATCTCGGGAAGCCCTATCCAGCGTTTATCAATTTGATCCGCTTTTGTCGCGATGGTGTAGAGCCTGGGTCCCCAATTCATCAGCGCTATTTGGATTTTCTGCGTCTCTTCAAGAAGCCCTCTGTAGTCGATGGTTCGTTCGTTGGGTGCAAGCCCTCCCTGCAATCTCCCCCACTCTAAAGAAGCGGAATCGGAGAAGCTGTAGCGCAAGTCTACCGTCGGCTGTGAGTCGATTTTAAGAATGTGAAAGATGCCCGTGGTATCCGTAGAGGTTATTTTATCTTTGGATACGACCTCTTTAAAGCTGTATGTTCCGGAGTTGATTCCGTGGTAAGCCGTTGTGTTGGTGGCCACATCCAGAAGGGACGGCGCCGTGCTGCTGCCGCTCACATATCCGTTTTTCAGCCATCCGTTGCTGAAATAAACGGACGCCGTCACATCGGAACTGAGGATGACACTGGGTACTAAATTAATCTTGCCCGTGCTTTTCCCCGTGGTTCGCAAAAAAAGGACCGCCCCGGCAGGCAATTTATCCGCAGCAGAGCCGTTGGTCAAAAGCAGCGTATTGCTTCCGGCTATGAGATCCGATCCGGTCTGAGTCAACCAATCGACCTCACCCGGTTTTGCCCCCACATCAAAGCTTCCTCCGACAGCACCCATGGCACAGCTCGCAATGAAAAGGGACAGACAAGCGGTTAAAACAACATTTCTCAACTTAAACACACCCAACACTCCTTTCGTTTACTCTCACTCTTCCGTATTCACTAATTGACTAAACTGGACATATCGAAAATAGGCAGCAAAACAGCGATAACGACAAAACCCACCAGCAGCCCCATAACAAGAATGATAATCGGTTCTGCCAAATTAGACCACTTCTGCATGGAGGCCTGCGCAAATTCCCAGGCATTTTCAGCAACGCGCTCTAAGCATTCAGGTAGGTTTCCCCCCACTTCCCCCACGCGCACGATGGTGACCACTTCTTCAGGAAAAGAACCCTCCCTCTCCAACCCTTGAGAAAAACGATACCCCTGGCGCACATCCTCCGCAACCTGAGGGATTCGCCCCTTTATTCTATCGATGGGCTCCGTCATTTCCAACGCCTGAACAAGAGGCACCCCCGCCTTCAGAAGTGTCGCCAACTGAGAAAAAATAAGGGAAAAAAGAAGGTTTTGCCGAATATCGTTAAAAAGAGGGATCTGAATCTGTTTATTATTTTTTTTAAGATAGAAATACCCGAAGAACAGCAGCAAAAGGACGGGAATTCCGCCTTTACGCACTGCTCCGGAGATAAAAATAAGCATTTTTGTGGCAAACGGAAGCGACTTTCCCGAGTCCACAACAATCTGCGTCAGGTTAGGAACCACGTAAGCCAGCAAAAAAGCAACCACGCAAAGCCCCACTCCCAGCATCATGAACGGATACGTCAGAGCAGATTGTATTTTTCGGCGCAATGCAACCTCGCTCTGTAAAAGAGCGCCCGCTCTTTCCAAAGTCTGCGGAAGGGATGAAGACCGTTCCCCCGACTCCACCATCCCCACAAGACTTGCTCGGAAAACACCCTGTTGCTGCATGGCAGCCCCGAGAGAACGGCCCCCTTCCACACCTTCGCGCAGCTCCGCGAGCACGGGTTTAAGCGTTTTATCCCGCGTCTGGCGCTGAAGAAGCTTCAGCACCTCTGTGAGAGAGAGTCCGCTTTTTAAAAAAGCGGCGACCATCGTGCAAAAAAGGTGCTGATCGGCCAGTTTGAGCGGTTGTTTTTTCTCATTGGCGCGCCCCTCGGATTTCTCTGCGGCTATATCCGCAACCGCATACCCTTCCAGCGTCAGGGATCGAATGAGCTCCTCCTCCCCCTCCGCTTCTTTCCGCAAGTTCTTCAGATCCCCTTTGGGGTCATACGCCCGTACGCGATAAAGAGGCAAGATCAGACCTCCCCTACGACTCGAAGCATCTCCTCCGGGGTCGTATCTCCATTCTTAACGCGTTCAATTCCCAACTCCAAAAGAGTGCGAAAGCCTCGCTCCCGAGAAAGCGCTCTCAGATCGGCAACCGTAGCCCCCGATGCTATCGCCGCAGCAATCGTCTCGTCCACATCAAACTGCTCGTAAAGACCGATGCGCCCTCGGTATCCCGTTCCGCCGCATGATTCACAGCCAATTCCTCGCCACGCCTCTTGAATTCCATATTTAGCGACGATGGGCGGAACTTCCGTGCGTTGTTTGCAGTGCGGACAGATACGGCGAACGAGCCGCTGCGCAACCACTCCAAGGACGGACCCCGCAACGAGATAAGGATCCACTCCCATATCCACTAACCGGGAAACAGCGCTGACGGAGTCATTGGTGTGCAATGTGGAGAGCACAAGGTGCCCTGTAAGAGAGGACTGAATTCCGATGTGCGCCGTCTCAAAATCACGCATTTCACCGATCATGATGATATCGGGATCCTGTCGCAAAATGGAGCGGAGCGCAGTGGCAAAAGTAATCCCCGCCTTTTCATTCACCTGCACCTGTCCCACCCCGGGAAGGTCGTATTCTATTGGATCTTCAACGGTAATGATATTGACCTGCGGTGTGGCCAAAGCCTGCAAAATAGCGTAGAGGGTGGTGCTCTTTCCGGATCCCGTCGGCCCCGTCAGGAGAATCATTCCGTGCGGCTGGCGGATCAGCGCCTCCAGACGAAGCCGTTCTTCCTCATTCATCCCGAGGTCTTCAAGACTCAGCAGACCGCGCGTTTTATCCAAAAGACGCATAACAATGCGCTCTCCGTGCTGTGTGGGCAGAGAACTGACGCGAATATCCACCGCACGGTTCCCCATGGCGATGCCGATACGCCCATCCTGAGGGATAAAGCGCTCTGCAATGTCCATCTTACCCATAACTTTGATACGACTCGTCACCGGTGCTTGATGCCCTTTCGTCAATGCGTGACGATCTTCAAGAACACCGTCCACGCGATAACGAACGACAACTTTTTCCTCAAACGGCTCAATGTGAATATCCGTTGCCCGTTCTTTTACGGCCTCCAGAAGAATCCCGTTTACAAGGCGGATAACGGGGGCATCTACCGAGTCGCTCATCACTTCCTGGCGTGCCAGAACGGAGAGATCATCAACCGACTCAATGGCGTTCAACGTATCCTGCCCCACACCGCTCTTCAAATCATACAGCGTGCGGATGAGGTTGCCGAGGGCTTCTTCCGAATGGTATTCCAACTGCGGAATGGACCCCGCACCCATCGCCAGCAATTGGGCATCCGGCAAAACGGAAACATCCGGTGCTCCAATCACGAGGAAAGCCCCCTCCTGCCTCAAGGGAACCATTTTCTTTTCCCTCAAGACATCCAAACTAACCCCGGCGGGAATCAGTCCGATGATCTGCTCGGCGGCAGGAAAGGGAGCCTGAGGTGCCGTCATTTCTGTTTCGCCTCATTCCCGGTAATGGGCTTGATATCATCGCTGCTGATTTGATTGGCCGTCAGTGTTTCCCTTGGAATACCCTCTTTTTTTCCGGAAGTTTCGTACTCCTTGTGGTATTCCACAATTTTTTTCTTTTCTGAGATGCTCAGCGCTTGGTCGCCATGCGTTACGGAGAGGGCCAAATCACTCGCCTGCTTTGGAGATTCAACGATATAGGGGGTCAAAAAGACCATCAAATCCAATTTTTCCCGCTGCTTTTCCTGCGAAGTAAACAGATTTCCGAGAAGGGGGATATACGAAAGACCGGGAACACGGTTTTTCAACGTCCGCTCCACCTCTTTGATCAAACCGCCTAAAATAATCGTCTCTCCATTGGCAACCAAGACGCTCGTCTTAATCAATCGCTTAGACGTAACGGGTGTCGGGTCACCGGGTGTGCTCATGAGATCT
>JAGPAO010000006.1 GCA_018063805.1 Synergistaceae bacterium
AGGTTAAAGTGTACCCCATGCCCGCAAGCGGATAGAGGATTTCCTGTTTAAGGCGCTGAGGTGCTGCCTTTTTCCCGAAGGACGCGTCTCAGTATTTTTCCCGTGCCTGAGAGGGGAAATTTATCCACAAACTCTATTTTTCTCGGAACCTTAAAGTGCGCTAAATTGGCTTTGCAGTAGCGGATGATTTGCATCTCCGTCACGGCAGCCCCCGGTTTTTTGAGGATGAAGGCCTTCACCAGCTGTCCATTGATACTGTTGGGGATTCCCACTACTGTGGCTGTTTGAACATCCGGGTGCTGGTGGAGAATCCGTTCCACCTCCTGCGGGTAGACGTTAAACCCTCCGACGATGATGATATCCGTCACCCGATCAAGCACGCGGATATAGTCTCCTTCTTCGATACAGACGTAATCTCCGGTGTTGAACCATCCCTCTTTGAAACGCTCCGCCGTCATGATTTCGTCGCGGAAGTAGCGGTCGGTTACCGATGTTCCGCGTACCCACAAGACCCCTTCGCGTCCGTCGGGAATGACGTCCCCTGCTTCGGTGCGCACCTGCCATTCATACCCTTTAATGAACGGACCAACCGTACCCAATTGTCGTTTTTCATAGGAGCGGTTTACGCTGACAAGGGGGGAAGTCTCCGTCAATCCGTATCCCTCCAAGACTCCGACTCCAAGCAATTCCTGCGCTTTCGCGTCCAGCTGTACATTCAATCGATCTCCTCCCGTTACCACAAGGCGGAGAGAGTGAGGTGTTTCGGTTCCCCGTTCTGCTAAGGAGAGAAGGTAGCTTAACATAGTCGGTACAAGAAAGACGACTGTTACTTTTGCGTCGCACATAGCCTGATACGTTTTTTGCGGCGGGAAAAAACCGGGGACGAGAGCGTGCTTGCCGCCAAGCCATAGCGTGTAGATAAAGCAGAGCGTATAGCCAAAGGAGTGAAAATTAGGGAGAACACATAAAATGGTATCTTCACAGGAGAGCCAGGGAATAGCATCCTGCACTCCGTCACAGTTTGCCAAAAGGTTGGAGTGGCTTAACGGAACGGCTTTGGGAAGCCCCGTTGTGCCGGAGGTTGCAAAAATAACGGCAAGAGAGGAGTCTTCCGCCTTGCCTAATTTACCTTTGATGAGTGGGAGGGGGCCCTCTTCACAGCACAAGGTCCATAAGTGCCCCTGCTTTGTAAGTTCTTCCCCCGCCTCGTTTTTGACTTCTTCCGAAAGGACAAGGGCGAACGGCTCTACTAAGTCAAGCGTGCCGAGCAGAGCGTCCATTCCGGATTTAACATTTAGCGGGACGATACTTCCTTTAAGCTTCCAAACTGCGAGGGATAGAGCCAGAATCATAGGGCAGTTTGGCATCAGAACGACCAGCCGTTGCCCCTCCTGAAAGCCGCTTTCTTGCAAGCGCTCCACACACTGTTCTGTGAGCTCCAACAAATGTGCTCTTGTGTACCAATGACCATCCCACCAGTATTGGTGCGCATCAGGGGTTTCAGCAAGTTTTTTCAGGCACACATCATCAAGTCTTAGCATCCGCATCATCTCCACACAAAGGTCATTACTCTATCTACCCAAATATAAACATAAAACACCGCCAGCATAGGCTCACAAAGAGCATTAAGATGTGTTGAGTGACTAAAACATCTCCATCAGCGGGATGCATCTATTATGACTCAACCAGTCCTAAAATTCCATAGTAAAATTAGATACCGCAATACGGCATGGCGGCAAATACCGTATGCACCCGTGATTTGACAATTTAAGTGTATGTCCTACAATGATATGTAATCACAGATAATTTTAATGGCTCATAGCGCGAATCAGGAGCGCTTTTGCAATCTCCGCGGTTTCTAGAGTTTCAAAAACGCAAATAGGAAATTCAACACGATCAATATCAGGATAACTGATTTCCTTTAGGGACTGCGGATGGAAATCCCCCACACTCTTCTTAAAAGAATTCTCTCGTAATGGCACACATATCAATGGATAAAATTCAACTCGTTCTTTGGGGCTATTGGTTCGCCAATGTCGGATCGTTTAGAAAAGAGGATCAAAAGATGAAGAAAATAATAACTTTTTTTACGCTCCTCGTCGTTTTGGCGGGTGGTGCTTACTACTATTGGTATTTGCAAAATAACAAGAAAAAAAATGAGGGGTTTATCTTCGGCAACGGGAGAATTGAGGCTACGGAAATCGACATTGCAACTAGGTTGCCCGGAAGAATTGAAAAAGTACTTGTCGACGAAGGGGATTACGTTGAGAAAGGGCAAATTCTAGCCGTGATGCAGACATCCGATCTTGAAGCGGAACGAGAAGAAGCACGTGCTGAACTGCAGAAGGTAATCACTGATGAAAAAGCAGCCCTTGCACAAGTGGTTCTGCGTGAAAGCGACAAGAAGGCCGCGCAATCTATTGTCAAGGAGCAATCAAGCAAGCTTGATGCAGCACTGCATCGCTATAAGCGTTCCAAGGCTCTGGTAGGCAACGGCGCTATCCCTGTCGAAGAGTATGACAACGATGAGACGACTTTGAACGGAGCTAAAGCCACAGTCGCATCCGCTAGAGATCAAGTCGACGTCAGTCAGGCTGCGGTTGGCGCCGCCAAGGCCAACGCCAATGGGGGAAAAGCCTCTATTAAAGCAGCTCACGCAAAAATCGCGGGCATTGAAGTGGATATTGCCGACTGCTACTTGAGGGCTCCTCTGGCAGGGCGCATTCAGTATCGCATTGCTCAACCGGGCGAGATCCTAGGATCAGGGGGGAAGATACTGAATCTCGTCGACTTGACCGATGTTTATATGACATTCTATCTGCCTGAGATGGCCGTTGGGAGAGTCTTACTGAATGATGAGGCACGAATCGTGCTGGACGCAATGCCCACTTATATCATTCCCGCAAGGATCTCTTTTGTGGCCAGTGTCGCGCAATTCACGCCAAAGACGGTGGAGACGCAGGTCGAGCGCCAGAAATTGGTGTTCCGCGTCAAAGCTAAGATTTCCAAGGATTTTCTTCAAAAACATCTGAATCTCATCAAAACAGGGGTGCCCGGCGTAACTTGGGCCAAGCTCAATGCATCAGCTCAGTGGCCTGATTTTCTGCTGATTAAGGAGAAATAATCATGAGCAGCAAGGCCGGCTCCTTCGAACAGCATACCCCGGTAGTCAGTCTTGTCGGCGTCAGCTTGAACTACGGCAAGACGCGGGCACTCGATGACGTGACGCTGGATATCCCCTCCGGTTGCATGGTGGGGGTTATCGGTCCTGATGGGGTTGGAAAATCCACCCTGCTTTCCTTGATTTCCGGAGCGCGTGCCATTCAAGAGGGAAAAGTGCAGGTTCTGGACGGCGATATGCGCCTCAGTCAGCATCGAGGCGTTGTGTGTCCTCTCATCGCTTACATGCCTCAAGGACTTGGAACAAACCTTTATTCGACGCTCTCTGTCGAGGAAAATTTGCAATTTTTTGCTCGTCTGTTCGGAAACGGCCCGGCCGAACGTCGACAGCGTATCGACAGCTTGACACGCAGCACCGGGCTCTACCCCTTTCTTAACCGCCGTGCAGGGGAACTATCCGGTGGCATGAAACAAAAGTTGGGCCTGTGTTGTGCGCTTATCCACGACCCAACCCTGCTTATTCTTGACGAACCCACCACCGGGGTTGATCCTTTGGCGCGTGATCAGTTTTGGAATCTCATTGCGCGTATACGAAGCCAGCAGGCTGGAATGAGTGTTATCGTAGCTACAGCCAACATGGATGAAGCGCAAAAATTCGACTGGCTGGTCGTTATGGACGCGGGGAAAATCCTGACAACAGGTACTCCGCAGGAGATTCTTGATCGGACAGGCTCGCAATCTCTGGAATCAGCGTTCATCAAGTTGTTGCCTGAAGAGAAGCGGATTGGGCATAAAGAAATAAAGATCCCGCCATTAACTCAGAACGCTCAAGCGGAAATTGTTATTGAAGCTAAGAATCTGACGATGCGATTTGGCAATTTTACGGCCGTTGATCACGTCAATTTCAGCATTCGGCGCGGTGAGATTTTCGGATTTCTCGGCTCCAACGGTTGCGGTAAATCGACAACTATGAAGATGCTTACCGGGCTTCTACAGCCTACCGAGGGCGAAGTTTGGCTTTTCGGAAAAAAGACCAACTCCGATAATATCGATGCTCGGCGGCGCGTTGGTTATATGTCTCAGTCTTTCTCTTTGTATAGCGAGCTGACGGTGCAACAAAACCTAGTGCTGCACGCCCGGCTTTTTCACGTGCCAAAAGAGGAAATAGGGGAGCGTGTCGAAGAAATGCTCCGGCGCTTCGGGCTTGAGAATGCTCGTAACACGCTTCCGGACAACCTTCCGCTCGGCATGCGCCAGCGTTTATCTCTGGCCGTCGCTATGGTTCACCGCCCGGATATCCTGATTTTGGATGAGCCGACGTCCGGAGTGGATCCTGTGGCGCGAGACGGTTTCTGGGAGTTATTGATTGAGCTTTCGCGCAACGACAAGGTCACCATATTTATCTCTACTCATTTTATGAACGAAGCGGAGCGTTGTGACCGCATCTCGCTCATGCACGCCGGAAAGGTCTTGGCTAGTGATGCACCGTCCGTTTTGATCGTAGAGAGTGGCTGCAAAACGCTGGAAGAGGCTTTCATTCATTATCTTATTGACGCAGGTGCCAATGCCGATGAGGAAAGTACGGATGCTCTTCAGGTTCCTAAGATAATCGTTTCAAAAACGGTACCGCCTTCGCGCTTTTTCAGCGCAAGACGCCTATTCAGCTATATGTGGCGCGAGTCGCTTGAGCTCAAGCGCGATCCCATACGGGGTACTCTTGCCGTTTTTGGAACCCTAATCCTGTTGATTATTATGGGGTACGGTATCAGCTTAGATGTAGCGGATCTGCGGTATTCCGTGCTGGACCGCGATCATTCACTGCTCAGCGAGAACTACACTTTGAACATCGCCGGGTCGCGATACTTTGTCCGGCAAGATCCTGTTCTGGATTACGATGATTTTGATCGGCGCATGCGCTCCGGTGAGCTCTCTCTGGTGCTGGAGATTCCGCCCGGTTTCGCTCGCGACATTCAGCGTGGTACTCCGGTTGAGATTGCCGCATGGATTGATGGCGCTATGCCTCAACGCGCCGAGACCATCAAAGGCTATCTGCAGCAGATGCACAACAACTGGCTTACGGATCAGCTTAAGCATGCGGGAATCCAGACAAGCAGTCTGAGCAACATTGAAGTTTACTATCGCTACAATCCAAATGTTTTGAGCCTGCCCGCGATGGTACCCGCCGTCATTCCCATTTTGTTGCTGATGATTCCCTCCATGTTAACAGCGCTGTCTGTCGTGCGCGAAAAAGAAATGGGCTCGATCATTAACCTCTACGTAACCCCGGTAACGCGTGTTGAATTTCTTGTGGGGAAGCAGATTCCCTACTTGGTGATCGCGATGGGTAATTTCTTTCTGATGGTGTTGATGGCCGTATTTATATTTGATGTTCCCGTCAAAGGCAGCTTTTTCACATTGACTCTGGCGACGCTCTTCTATTGTGTTTTTACTACCGGATTCGGACTATTAGCCTCGACGTTTACTCGCAGTCAGGTTGCGGCTATCTTCCTGACCATGGTGGCGACCCTGCCCCCTGCTATTCAGTTCTGTGGTCTAACCAACCCTACTTCATCTTTAGAAGGTGCAGGACGCGTTATAGGGGAAATTCACCCCACATCCTATATGCTGACGATTAGCCGAGGTGTTTTTTCCAAATCTCTCGGGTTTGGCGATCTACAGAGCGCGTTTATTCCCATGTTAATAGCTGCTCTCGTTATTATGGTAACAGCAGTTGTTTTCTTAAAGAAACAGGAGGTATAAGAATGAGACACCTTGAAAACATCTATTTCCTCGGGATTAAGGAGTTATGGGGGCTTGTGCGCGATCCCATGCTGATCTTTCTGATCGTTTTCTCGTTTACTTTTTCCACTTACTCCGCCGGCACTGCCATCCCGGAAACGCTCAGTAAAGCGCCGATAGCTGTCATTGATGAGGATCATTCGCAACTATCAGGGCGTATTCTATCCGCCTTGTACCCCCCGTTATTTGTGCTTTCAGAAATCAATCAGGACCAGGCTGATGTTGGTATGGATAACGGTATTTATACCTTTGTCCTGGATATTCCCCCCTCTTTTCAGGCTGATGTATTGGCGGGGCGAAAGCCGAATATGCAGTTGAATATCGACGCAACTCGTATGAGCCAGGCTTTTACCGGCGGCGGTTATATCCAGCAGATCGTGATGGGAGAGGTTGAGGCTTTTACACAACGCTACCGGAGCGTGCCGCGTTTGCCTGTTGATCTTGCCATACGCATGCGTTTTAACCCAAACCTTACGCAATCTTGGTTCGGATCGCTTATGGACATCATCAACAACATTACGATGATGGCGATTATCCTCACGGGGACAGCGCTGATTCGAGAGCGCGAGCATGGCACTATTGAGCACTTGCTTGCGATGCCTGTTACTCCGGCTGAGATCATGATTTCCAAGGTCTGGTCGATGGGGCTGGTTGTTCTGCTGGCCTCCACGATTTCTCTGATATTGGTTGTACAAGGTTTTATAGGGGTACAAATCGATGGATCGATTCCGCTCTTTATGGTTGGAGTGTCGTTGCACCTGTTCGCGACCACGGCTATGGGGATATTTTTGGCAACGGTCGCACGCAATATGTCACAATTCGCGATGTTGTTGATTCTGATTTTGATGCCGCTTCAGATGCTTTCCGGTTCAAGTACGCCCTTTGAGGGCATGCCGCTCATGGTACAGATGGTCATGCAGTTTGCGCCAACCACACATTTTGTAGAGTTGGCGCAAGGTATCCTTTATCGCGGTGCCGGTATCGAAGTGGTATGGAAGCAATTTCTTACTCTCACTGTTATCGGTAGTGTTCTTTTCTTTTTCTCTTTGGCGCGGTTCAGAAAAACCATCAGCGAAATGGTATAGAATGTCTTGAATCGGAGTGAATGCGGCGACCGGAGCCAAGTCATCCGCAGATTAACAGCAGTAGATCGTTCACGTTGGTTCCGGTGGGGCCTGTTCGTACCAGATCGGAGCAGGCGTCCAGCGTGGGGTATGCGTTGTTCGCTCTCAGCTCTTCTGTAATATCGATTCCCAGTTCCTGCAAGCGATGGGCGGTTGTTCCGTCCACCAGTCCCCCCGCCGCGTCCGTGGGGCCATCCGTTCCGTCGGAACCAATGGCAAGGATAACCGTATCGTTTAGTCCTGATATTCCCTGCGCGGCGCTCAGGGCTATTTCCTGATTCCGCCCCCCTTTTCCTTTTCCCTTAAGATGAACGATCGTTTCACCGCCGAGGATAACGGCGCAGGGGGAGGGGAGAGGGCATTCGGAGGTTCGTATTTCGCGCGCAATGGATGCGATCATTTTGCCTGCCTCTTTAGCCTCGCAGTCAAGGGATGTGGTCACTATCAGCGGGGTATATCCGTATTGGGCCGCTGCCTTAGCGGCAGCGTGGCATAATTCCGAGACGCTCCCCGAAACGCTGTTGTCGATATTATTCAGTTTGAACGGCTGTTCCTGACGTATTTTTTCCAGAATTTCCGGACGTATTCGCAGGCCGTAGCGGTGGATCAGCTCAAGAGCCTGCTCCTTTGTCGTTGTATCCGGACAGGTGGGGCCGGAGGCGATGCTGTCCATCTGATCTCCAAGTACATCGGAGAGGATAAGGGATCGAACCTGAGCGGGGGCGCAATGCTCGGCGAAGCGTCCCCCCTTGACGGAGGAGAGCCGCTTTCGTATCGTGTTGATAGCCACAATATCGGCTCCGTTTTCTAACAATTGCTGCGTTATGCCGATGATATCCTCAAGCGTTATCCGCGGTAAGGGTTTTTCAAAAAGAGAGGAGCCCCCTCCCGACAGCAAAAAAAGAACGGTGTCTTCCGGAGTCAATCCCTTTGTTATCTCAAGAGCTCTCGCGGTTGCCGCGATGCTTTGGGTATCAGGGGTGGGGTGCCCCGTTTCATACAGTTCCAGTGTGCCGATGGGGCCCTGTAAATGGCCGTGCTTTGTAATGACGATGCCTCGCGAAATTTCTTCTCCCAAGGTGTTGTAGGCTGCGTGGGCCATTCTCCACGCAGCCTTTCCGACGGCAACCAGAACGACATTCCCCGTTATCTTCTTTGCAGATAACGCTTGGCTTACCGCCTGATCGGGCAGCATCTGCCCGATCGCGGCAAGGCCAATCTCCAGAGTTTCTTTTCTGATCTGCGTCAGAGAGCGCAATTAGAGCCCCATATAGTTGGGGAGCCACGTGATGAGCCCCGGAATATACGTTATCAACGCAAGCAAGATCAGCAGCGGCAGCAATAAGTAGCATAAGTCCTTAAACATCTCGCGCAGACTTACTTTAGCAATTCCGGCTGCAACAAAGAGGCAGACACCAAGGGGGGGAGTGCACATCCCAATGGTCAAGTTTACGGTGACGACGACTCCGAAGTGCACCAGATCAATGCCAAAACTGTGCACCAGAGGCAGAAAGAGCGGAACAAAAATAGTTAAGGCGCTGATCGTATCGATAAACGTTCCGGCTATCAGCAGGACTATGTTCATCAATAAGAGAGCCATCCATTTGCTGTGAATAACGGAAGTCAAGGCCATTGCTATCTTTTGCGGCACCATCTGTACCGTCATAAACCAGATAAACAGGCTGGCTGTCATCAGAACGGTGAGGATGATCCCATTCATAACGGCTGCATCGACAGCAGAGCTCCAGATGTTTTTCCATGTCAATTCCCGATACACGAGCCCACCAACGATAAGGGCGTAGGCCACGGCTGCTGCCGCTGACTCGGTGGGGGTAAAGACGCCTGAGACAATTCCGCCGATGATGATGACCGGCATGATCAGGGCAAGAATAGCATCCTTCAAGCCTTTTATAATTTCCGCGGGGGTGCTTTTTTGCGGACGGCCGATATACCCTCTTTTTTTGCTGATGAAGTAATTAAAGACCATCAAGAGCAAACCCATTAAAATACCGGGGATAAGCCCGCCCATGAACAACTTAGCGATGGACGTGCTGACCATGACGCCATAGATGACAAGCGGGATGCTCGGCGGGATGATGGGGCCAATGGATCCGGATGTTGCTACAAGTGATGCCGCATAAGCCGGGGAGTATTTTTGACGAACCATCTCCGCCAGAAGAATGCCGCCGATGGCAGCCGTTGCGGCAATGGCTGAACCGGTTACCGCCGCAAAAATCATAGAGGCCAGAATGGCCACCATTCCCAGACCTCCCGGCCAGTGTCCCACCAGAGATTCAGAGAAAACGGTGATTCTGCGGGATATTCCCCCCACTGCCATCAAATTACCCGCAAGGATAAACAGGGGGATGGCAATGTAGGTAAAGTTGTCCACTCCGGTGAACATTCTTTGCACGACAATTTCGATGGGGACAGAGCTGCCGAGCAAACCCATCAGCGTGGTAAAGCCGAGAGAAAAAGAGATGGGGACGCCCAAAAGAAAGATAACGAACAGAACAAAAATCCAGAGCATCGGTTATCCCTCCGCCTTTTTATTTGTGAGTAATTTAATCGAGTGTACCGTGTCTAAAAAGAGAAAGAGAAGCATTACTGATGTGGTGATGGGGAAAATAGCGTACAGGTAGCTCATGGGGAAAAGCAGGTACGGTGTTTTTTGATCCGCATTCGCCATGATAAAAGGGATGCTGGATTTTAAAACAAAAAACAAAAAGAATCCGACGATTAAGTTTGAGAGGATGCCCAGAGCCGGCTTGGCTTTTTCGGGTACCAACTGAAGGATAACGTCAATGTTGAGGTGCGCTTTTTTTAATAAACCGACGCACATTCCGGAAAAGACGGAGTAAATAAAGAAAATGCGGATAACGTCCGTCGCCCATGGAATAGAAAGGTGAAAGACGTAACGCTGGATAACCTGGGCAAAAGAAACGAAGAAAACGATTAGCAGACAGGATGCACTTATAAAGGAAAAAAAAGACTCTACTTTTTTCAATAGGATCGCTCCTTACCAATGATAATCGCATCGGTACAGGTAACTTGCGCTGCCTGTACCGATGCGGGGAGACTACTTAGCTGCTTTAGCCGCTGCGTCTTTGAATTTCTTTACAAGCTCACTTGGA
The DNA here is from genome assembly GCA_018063805.1 of Synergistaceae bacterium. Lineage (GTDB taxonomy): Bacteria > Synergistota > Synergistia > Synergistales > Synergistaceae > JAGPAO01. The sequence continues at coordinate 10,178 of JAGPAO010000006.1, forward strand.
ACCTGGTCCAATACTTTGTACAGATCTTTTGTTGCCTCTGCAAAGGCCTTGAGGTCCGGTTTTTCTTCAATTTTTACGCCCGCTTTGCGGATAATGGCAAGGCGTTCTTTATCAAGGCTTGCAAGCTTATCTCTCTGGAAACGCGCCGCATCGATTGCAGCCGTTGTGATTATTTTTTGATGCGCCGGGCTCAGAGATTTGAACCATTTCGGGTTGGCGAGAACAGCCGTTGCCTCATAGGTGTGCCCGTCAAGCGACATGTATTTTTGAACTTCATAGAACTTCATGGAGTAAATGGTCGCGATGGGGTTTTCCTGCCCATCGACAACCTTCTGCTGGAGGGCGCTGTACAGCTCTCCAAAGGCGATGGGAGTAGGGATTCCTCCGAGCATTTTGATTAGCTCCATCCAGCTTTTGGATTCCTGTACTCGGATTTTTAATCCCTTCATATCCGCAGGGGTTTTAATGGGGCGAACATTGTTGGTAAAATGGCGGAAGCCCATCTCCCAGAAACCAAGGCTGAGCATTCCTTTTTTATCGATAAAGCGCCCCAGCTCTTTGCCAAATGAACCGTCAAGCACGCTGTAAGCCTGTTTGCGTGTATGGATAACGTAAGGAACACTCAGGACGGACATTTCCGGAACAAAGCTGGGAAGGGCTCCTGCTGCGGCAACCGTTGTCATTTCAATGCTGCCCATTCGTACCCCTTCGATGGCATCGCGTTCATTGCCGAGCTGCCCTTGTGGGAAAATATTGACGATGATTTCTTTTTTAGAGCGCTCTTCGACGAGTTTTTTAAACTGTTCGGCACCAATATGGTATTGGTGCTCCTGGCTTCCCACATGAGCCAGTTTCAATTGAACCGGGGCCGCAAAAAGGACACTGTTGCAAGCTATTACCATTGTGATGGCGAGAAAGAAAGCTATTTTTTTCATCTTCACACAACCTCCATATTTTAAATATTGGATAATACGATCTGCAACGTTAAAAATGGCGCTGTTGATTTTTCCCGAATGCATTAATTACGATCCGGCAGAACACCTACTCTGTAGCTATGTCCGACGGAGCGGTTGAGGACGGGATCGAAGATCTCCATTCGGAAAGTACCTTTGTAACATATTTCAGCAAGAAGAGGAATAGTCCCGCTAAAGAAAGACAGGATTCCGTCGGCGGGGGCATCCTCGACTGCAAGCTCCAGTAATTTTTCAAGGGGCAGAAGTTTAGCCAAGCTTCCCTCCTGATAGGGGCGTTCTGCAGATTCATCGGAACTCTTTACCCAAGAGCGCAGAAGAATGGAATCCCAGTGGTCTTGAACATCGGCGACACTCCAGAAAGTATCCGCTACTATTTTGGAGCAACACTGTTTGGCTTTGGAGACGGAGACGGTTTCCAAAGCGCGATCCGTATGATCGCTGGCGATCGTTATGTACGCATCGCCGTTTCGGTCTTTTGCCATGAAAAATTCCACTTCCCCGGAGCATCCATCCCCGACAACCCAAAGAAGGCTATCCGATAAGACTCGCGTCGGATCCACCCAATACATACTGGGGATTTTCTCCGGAGCAGGAACGCCTATGGCTCTTAACTCCTCAACATGAGCCATAACGCTCTCCTGATCCCTGCCGGCGTATCCAATGGCGACACAGTGATCCCATTCCAGAGTGATTGCTTCAGTTATACCGTTTTTTCTTAAAACTGATGTTCGAAGCTGCATCGGTATCTTCCTCTCTCCTTTTAATGATTTAATGTGATGTGTTTAAGCAGGAACCGGGTTTTTTAATAAAAAAGCGATGAATCCATTTTGGTATTCCAAATGCCTGCTTGTGTACATTATCAAGTAGAGTATGGAAACTGTCAATGGATGAGAGACATTTTAATAAGGTAGGGTGAGAGTTCTATTTGCATTTTTTTGATGTAAGGGATAAAATTTTACGCGGCTTCGATATTTTTGCAAAGGATGTGGTGTTCATCTACAGATCCATTCGCATTGTCATCACCCTCTGTTCCCTGTTCTTTTCGTTTTTACTCTTGCACGTTGCAGCCATGCCGGCATGGAGTATGTCTGCCATGGAGTTTTACCAACTCGCTTTAAAACATCAAGATATCAATGCTTTTGGCGCGACGTGTCAAAGCGCGCATGAAACCGGGTGGTGGACCTCAAAACTTTGGCGAACGGCCAATAACGGTGCGGGGATTAAAGCAGGTAAGGATTGGCGGGGGCAGGGCAAGCCCGCTGTTAACCATGTATCCCCTGAGGCTGTCGGTAACCAATTGGTGTATCGCACGTCTTATTTTCGTTCCTACAGCGATGCGGAAGATTTTATGAGGGACTACAGAAATAAAATTGTGAGGGATTATCCCCACAGCGCGCGCAACAGCGATACGGTATGGGGGTATTTTGCCGGGCTGCAAAAGGGGCGTTACGGATCATGGGCTACCAGCCAAAATTATTACAGGCAGATGGTAGGCAAGGCATTCAAGCTGGCACCCTCGTTGTTGGGTTTGGAGTGGAGGGCAAAGCTTCTTGCGGATTATCATGAAGCAAAGAAAAGAAATGCCCTAAAGCCATGGCAAGCGGATATTATTCGTAAAAATCTAATGGCTTCCGGTTTAGGGGCAGAGATAAACTATCCTTAAGGAGAGAAAACAACATGTTTGTTAAGTATAATGAAATGAAACCGCTGCTCAGAGATTCTTTTAAAGGGGGAGAGGGGGGGGGCTGGTCCCGTTTTCTCTTGCCTCCTAATTCCGAAATAGAGGGCAGTTCCTTTAGCATGATCGCTGAAAACACACTGAATCCGGGTGCCTCCATCGGCTACCACCTTCACGATGAGGATGACGAGCTTTTTGTTATCATTGAGGGTGAGGGGATGTATCGCGAAGATAACGAGGACTATCCCGTAGCCAAAGGGGATATGATGTTGCTTCGGAAGGGGCATCAGCACGGACTGACGAATACGTCAGATGTCCCTCTTCGGTTATTGGCTGTTATCGCACGGTAGTAATCAGGCGTTTATTTTGGTTGCTTCTCTCTATAATTAATTATATTAATTATATTAATCGGGGCGAAAGCCCCGATTTTTTTTTTGTGTGGTGGATGAATACAGATTGCAGAGGCCTAGTTTTTGCTATATGACTTTGCTTATGGCATAATAACTCTTAATCACATCAAGTAGGGAGAAAAATTTTGCTGCCGCATATTGCCGTCATCACCACGAATTTTCTAAGTCAATTTACAGATGAAGTCCTCTCTCAGATGCAGCCAAAGCTGTATTACACGATCTATACCTACGATCACTCACACGAAATATGCGATGTCTATCGTAAAATTCCGCCTCATATAAAAGGTGTTGTCACCAGCGGTATGATCACCGGCAAGATCATTCAGAAGGCTTTCTCGGATTCCGGTCGAATTATTATGGATTTTAACGCGGATATCTCCGGTATCTACAAACATTTGGCAACACTTTTTTGTGAAATACCGCATCTGGATATTAACAGGGTCTACGTAGATTTTCTGGATATGTTGGATATTTCGGTGAGCGATTTTTTAATTGGCAACTATGAAAAAGAATTTTTTACCCTGCAAGAACAATTTTTTAATGATATGAGCGTGGAACAACTCATTGAATTGTCCTTTTACTACGAAGCCAAACATAAAGATTTGTGGAAAAAAGGCATGATTGATATATCCCTAACGCGGTTTAGCAATCTAATGAACGCATTGCAAGAACAGGGGATAAAAGTGAAATTTGCTTACCCCGGCGAACAATACGTACAAGAAATTTGCTTAAGCCTAGCTCAAAATGTTCTTATCGAATCGCTGCGAGACGTACAGGTTGCGGTTGTCGTGATAACCTTTAAAAAAGAAAAACAGAGAAACTTTCTTTCGGAGGCGGAGAGACTCAAACGGCTCACCGTAGCTCTAAAAAAATTCGGTAATGGCATGTGTTTTGAATATATACTCCAACCAAGGCATAATGGCCTGGAGCTTTGGACTCAAAAAAAGGAAATTGAACGTATTACTGAAAACCTGCAAAACTGTGCTCTACAATCGTTTTTAGACGATAATACAGATTTTTCCTATGCAATTGGCTACGGCATAGGGAAAGATCTTTATCAGGCACAGATTAATGCCATCAACGCCAATAAAGAAGCGGCCATGCGAATAGAGACCTCAAGCTGTCTTATCGATGAAAATGAAATGCAGATAATGATGAATAAAAACAACGTACGGATGGTGATAGATAGAAACTACAGCGTTACAACAAGGTTAATGGCTCAAAATTCCGGTCTGTCCCCGTTAACACTGGAAAAAATCAGAGCCGTTATGGGGCCATCTTCAGATAGGCGAATAACTTCAGGCGAGTTGGCAAGGAAACTGATTGTGAGCAGACGCGCCGCAAACATCTATCTCTCTGCGCTTCTTAAAGCAAATTATGCGGAGGTTGTTGGGGAGCAAGCCACAGAGCATAGAGGTCGTAAGGAGAAGATTTACATTATTAAAACAGCATAAATATTGGGGTAGAGTCTGCGTGAGTCACTCGCAAACTCTACCCGGAATCAAGGTTGCAACCTAGACTACATGAAGTTTCTTAGTATCCCTGCCAGTACAACCGATCCTATTGTAATGGTTACAAACCCTGCGACAAGCATCATGGGCATGTATTTATGTTCTAAATACTGCGCTTCTTCCGGATCATCCGTCACCGCGGCGATCGATTCAAGTGTCAACTGATAATTAAGCGGAAAACCGAGAAGACAGTTGAGACCCAGCGCTATAGCCAGCTCCCAGCTCATTTTTAACATCTTAGCGCTGATACCGCACAGCAGAAAAATGCCTGCAATCCCTATCGCAATATTTCCAAGTACGGGGCCGGCTACAACCGCAACTTCCGAATAGCCGGTTTTTGCCAGTATTCCAAATGCGCTGAATATGACTAGAATGAGAACAAGGCCGTTACTATGGGCTTTGTTTAAGATTGATTTTGGAACAAATCCAAATTCTGCAAAAATGATGCCGTAGATCAGGGCAAAAACGCTTGCGGAAATGGAAAACCTGCCCATAAATCCTTTGCAAAATACGGCACTCATGTAAGCAAGCACGCCGATGATCACCGTTAGTGTCAACAACGTAGCCGTGGAGAGGTATTTTTCGGGAATTTTACAACTTTTTGCCGAATCTTTTCCGATGGATTTTTCTGATTTCTTAGAGTGGCTTTGCCCTCCGTTACTCAAATCTTTTTTCATGACCCGTTTCAACAGTATGGGGGTCAAAATAAAACCGGGGAAGGATTGAAACGCCAGAATCAATGCAGCGATAACGACTAGGCTATTATTTCCGATCGCTCTCGCTGCACTTTGCATCTCCAAAGACGCTACGATTCCTCCCGCGACAACGGGTGCGCTCACCACGGCGGTTTTCCAGCCGAAAACCGAGTTGCCTACGCTTAAAATCGCTATCGCGGCTCCGGCAATAGCCAGTATCCCCATAATGGCAACCCGCCAATTGCTGAGAATATCGCTGATACTCATCGATGTGCCCATGTGTACGACGATCATCAGAGCGGTGACACCTGTTAACGCAGAAACGGCACCCGATAATTCAAAAATATTAGAAGGAATAAGTCCTCCCCATGCTGTAAGCAATACTAATAGGGTAAAAACAAAGATGGATGGCAGAAACGCCTTTGTTTTTAAGGATAAGAAATCACCGATAGCAAGGTACGCTATAAGAACGAGAAATAAAACGATCGCCGGTTGTCCGGAAAGAAATGCTGCAACAGTCATGGGTTTGCCTCCTTAATGATGATTAAGCCACTGCGTTGCGCATTGGGCATAGATGGCAGCTCCCAAAGGCAGGGCTGCTTCGTCAAAATCCACAAACGGGCTGTGATGAGGGAAATCGTTACCCTCCTTCTTTGCATATAACAGGAGATACGTGCTCGTTACTTTTTCGCTGACAAGAGCAAAATCCTCGGAGGGGAAAATTTTGTAGTCCGGTATTTTGCGGAAATCGTAGCCCAGTTTGTCTATGTAACCGACCAGTTCCTTGACCAGAGTTTCATCGCTGAGAATAGAAGGAACACCGCCCGTCCAAGTAAATTCAACCGTGGCATTAAACAGCGCACCGGTCTGTACGGCTATTTCTTCGATACGCTTGCGCATGTGGCAGCGTACCTGCGGATCGTAGGTGCGCAGAGTTCCCTTCATGATCGCCGTCTCAGGTATGATGTTGCTTACGCTGCCCGCAGAAAGTTCTCCTACCGACAGAGCAGTGGTTGCGTTCGTTGGATTTTCCCGTGCAATCAGATGTTGATAGGTTAGATAAATATGCACCGCAACGGCGATGGGATCTATTCCTTGGTGTGGCATGGCTCCATGACAGCCCTTGCCTGTAATCTTGATGTGAAAACTGTCGCTGGAAGACGACATATAACCGCTGCCGTAAGCAAATCCTCCTGCTGGGCCGTCCAACAGGACATGCATCCCCAGTGCTGCGTCAACATGCGGGTTTTCCAGTAACCCGGCTTCGATCATAGAGGCTGCCCCTTGTAATGTTTCTTCCCCCGGTTGAAACATAAGTTTTACCACACCTCGGAATGTGTCCCTGTTTTCACTCAAGAGCTTGGCTGCTCCCAATAACATCGTTGTGTGCATGTCGTGCCCACAGCTGTGCGCTCTGTTTTCGTGTTTGCTTTTGAAGGGTAAACTTGTTTCTTCAGCCATGGGCAATCCGTCCGAATCCCCTCGCAGTAAAAATGTTTTGCCCTTTTCTTTGCCTTCAATTTCACACAGGATGCCTGACGGAGAAATTTCTTTGGGCTCAAGCCCGAATCCTTGAAGCGTTTCCTTGATATATTGGGTGGTTATGGGTAAATCCAATCCTATTTCCGGGTATTGGTGGAGGTAACGTCTCCAGACTTGCAATTCAGACTCAAACGCCTTTGCTTGTTCCTGGTAGTTCATGTCAACCGCTCCCTTCATATGGTGTATAGGACATTTATTGAGGAAATATTGAAGAAGTGTATATCGCGAAGTATAAATTGATCCATTATGCTTGTCAAGCACTACTATAGTAAATAAACATTCAATGTACATGGCTTGCTTAATCTGTAAAAGAGAGTATTTTGACGCAAAAGGCGATGTTTATAGGGGGCATGTATACATTCAATTTCTTTGTGAGTGTTTTTATTGTAGGAGCTCAAGGAAGAGAGCAACGAAGATAGATTAAAAGAGAAAGCGCTTCTTGATAACTTATACCGCTGAATAATAAACCATATGTCAAATTTGACAATAACTCGGAAATGACGTAGACACACCGAAGTGTGGTTTAAAATTTAATCCTCAAGAAGTATTGATGTCGTTTGAATGTTTCACGTTGATAACATAGGTCAAATATTTGCTTTTGTGCCGGAGGCCGAATGAATTTTTCGTTTTATTGTTTTAAATTCTTTTTTGACAAAACACGCTTAGTGCAACAAAAAACGGAATTAATAAAATGTTTTTTGTAGATAAAAATAAATTATAAAATTAAAATATTCCTATTTTGAATAGAGTACTTCGGCTTTTTATATTCAAAAGCAGTCCATACTATTTCAGGAGGTGCAGTTTATGAGGAAGAGAACCATGTTTTGGGGAATTTTCATCTTAGCTCTTGCGCTTGTTACTCTGCCGTTTGTGTGGCATTCCAGTGCCTCACCGACACCCCAGCAACAGAAACCCAGCATCAGCATGCCCAATGCATTGACCGGGCAGGTTGGGGTAGCTTTCAACACCAACCTTTATTTGACGGGAACGGGGTATCCTTTGCCCACGCTGTCGGTTACCCCCGCTTCTCAGAACGGTATCAGCGTCGCCACGAATAACTTGGGAAGTACCGGTATCTCAAGCTATGCAGCAAACGTTAAAGTCACAGGAACCCCGCTCGCTGCGGGGACGTATACTTTTGACGTTAAGGCGACAAATTCCAAGGGTAGCGATACGGAACGTCTGACCATCACGATCGCCCCTGCGCCCATTGCTGTGACGGGGGTATCCGTATCGCCGTCTCCTGCTCCTGCTATGCCGCCCGGTGACACTATTTACCTGACGGCTACTCTGACCCCGTCCAATGCAACCAACCAAGTGGTTACGTGGAGCAGCAGCAACAACGCTGTGGCCACCGTTGACCCGTCTGGGCTTGTCACGGCTGTTACCGATGGCACTGCGACCATTACTGCGACCACTCAGGATGGGGGGAAAACGGATACCTCGTTGATCACCGTTACAACAGGAATTGTGCCTGTCGCGGTTGCTAGCATCAATGTGACCCCAACAACGGTTAACCTTACTGTTGGAGAAACGCACACGCTGAATGTCCAATTTAACCCTGTCGATGCCACTAATCAGAACGTCACTTGGTCATCGGATGCTCCCGGTGTTGTTTCGGTTGCGGCAGACGGAACCATCGTAGGGCTGACCGTAGGTGAGGCTCATATCACCGCGACCTCACAGGCGGATCCTAGTAAAACATCATCCTCGCATGTTATTGTAAAGGGGCGTGACGTGGCTGTATCCGGCGTTTCAATCAGCCCCAATACCCTGAACCTCTACACGGGTGCCACCGCTTACCTGTCGGCGACCATCACCCCCTTGAATGCCACCAATCAGGCTGTAACCTGGACCAGCGACGCCCCCGGTGTTGCTGATGTGGATGTGAATGGTCTTGTCACGACTTATACGGCTGGTACGGTGCACATAACAGTGACCACCGCTGACGGAGGCTACACCGACACGGCAACCATTACCGTGACGGATGAACCTATCACGATTCCCGTGTCCGGTGTCACCCTTACGCCCTCCGCTGTAACGCTGAATGTGGCAGAGGTGCGATCGCTGGTCGCTACCATTTCGCCCAGCAATGCCACCAATCAAGCCGTAACCTGGAGCAGCAGTAACCTCGGTGTGGCGACCATCGCTCAAGATGGAACGTTGACCGCTGTTTCAGCCGGCACCACCACCATAACGGTCACCAGCGTTGCGGACGGCACAAAAACAGCCACCTGCGCCGTCACGGTACTGGCGGATCCCGGCCCGATCGAACCCAATTCCATTACTCTGGTTCCGACTGCGGCCACGATTCAGGTGACAGAAAGCCTTCTGATCTCCTACGATATCGCGCCCTCCAATTCTCACAACAAAATGGTGACTTGGAGCAGCAGCAATCCGGGCGTCGCCACGGTGGACAGCACGGGGTTCGTAACAGGGGCCAGTATTGGAACAACCACCATTACGGCGACAACCCAACATGGAAACAAAACCGCAACCTGTGACATCACGGTTATTGCCTATACTGCTCCTAATATTTTGGTCAGCAGTATTGCCGCCAACCCTAAAACGTTGACTCTCTATGTCAACGACAGCGCCATTGTCAACGCGCTGATCACCCCGAGCAACGCCAGCAACCAGCAGGTCGCTTGGTCATCCGGTTCTCCGCTTGTGGCCTCTGTTGCCGCAGACGGAACGGTGATCGCTCTTTCCCCCGGCGTTACAACCGTTACGGTAACCGCACAAGACGGCAGCAACAAAACCGACACTTGTATTGTTACCGTGCTTTCAAGATCGGTAGCCGGAATCACGCTATCGCCCAGCAGCATGAGCCTGACGGTGGGACAGGAACAGAACTTGTTGCCGACCATTAGCCCATCGAATGCCACGAATAAGAACCTGATTTGGGGCAGTTCAAACCCCCTAGTCGTGACAGTGGATGAAAACGGCCACATCACAGCCATCGCTTCCGGAACGGCGACCGTCACGGTTACCACAGAAGACGGCGGAAAGCAGGCCTCCTGTGTGATCACGGTAACGGCTCCTGGTGCCATTCCGGTCTATGCTCTTCAAGTGGTTCCTTCGGAATGGGAGATGTATCCCGGAGATCAAAAGCTGTTGGGTGTTATCTTCTTCCCCGATAGCGCGACCAATAAAGGCTTGGCTTGGGCCAGCAGTAACACTGCTGCCGCTACTGTTGATGCCAACGGTTTGGTGACTGCAGTGGCTACGGGATATGCTGAAATCACGGCAACAGCTGCGGATAACCCCGCAAAAACATCGACTTGCGGTATCGCCGTGCTATCGGGTATCAATCCAACTAATGGTGTAAGCGGAGTGGATCTTCTTGCGCCTGCAATGGGCAATCTGGCGGCCGGTCAGACCCGGAAATTCCTGGCCGAGATTAACCCGCCTAATGCCGATGTTCAAGGAGTTACATGGACCAGCAACAACCCTGCGGTCGCGACTGTTGATTCGACCGGACTGGTCACCATTATCGGCCCCGGAACAGTTACAATCACCGTCGATACGAATGATGGCCATTACACGGACAGTGTGACCTTTACCGTTCCCGGCGGCGGCGGCGGTGGTGGAACGACGAACGTCCCTGTTGTCCGCGTAGACCTTACCCAGACCAATGCGTCGATACAGGAAGGACAGACGTTTGCGTTGTTCTACAATCTCTACCCCAGCAACGCAACGAACAAGAAAATTGTTTGGACCAACAGCAGCCCGGATATTCTCTCTTTCGCCGTGCTCAGCGAAGATGTTGGTTTGGGAGGCATTTTGGTTAAGGGAATCCATGCCGGTCAATCTCGGATCACCGTCACCACTCAGGATGGTCAGAAAACGGCAAGTTGCCTCTTCACTGTTGGCCCCGGCGGCAATCTTATCCCCGTCACATCCGTAAGCGTTTCACCGACCACGCTTGCCCTTGCAACTGGTGAGAGCAAGCAGCTTACGGCAACCGTTCTGCCCGCAGATGCGACAAACAAGAACGTTATCTGGAGATCCAGTAACCCCTTGATTGCCATTGTCTCGGCAAACGGAACGGTGAGCGGCGTTTCCGGCGGAACGGTAACCATAACGGCAGTAACGGAAGACAGTGCACGTACAGCTACTTCCACGGTCGTTGTGGGCGGCGGATCCGGCGGCAGCAGCGGCTGTAACAGCGGCTTCTCCCTGCTGGTTTTGGCCGCAGGATTGCCCCTGGTTATCCGCAAACGCAGAAACTAACCTTTTAGGGCAACGGATCACGAACTAGCGATCCAAAGACAGGCGGGCATTTTCTATGTTCCGCCTGTCTTTTTTTACAGTTTTTTATCTTAATCGGGGCGAAAGCCCCGATGTTATTTTGAGTTTTACGTGCAAGAATAGAGAGAGATCAAAGGGGGGATTGTATTGAAGGCATTAAAGGTTGCAAACCGAGATCGCTGTATCGGCTGTCTTAGTTGTATGTACGCCTGTAGCCGATTGTTGCGCAATAGTATGGGGACGGGAAAAGCTGCTTTGCGCATTCGCAGCTATCCCGGAGTTGAGGGGAGTTATTCGCTCCGCGTGTGTGCACGATGTGAGGATCCCGATTGTGCGCGAGCCTGTCCCACGGGGGCTCTCTCCGCCACGGCACAGGGGGGTGTCCGGCTGGATAGAGATAAATGTAATTCCTGTGCCGCTTGTGTTGAGGCCTGTGCCATAAAAGCCATGCAGTGGGATGAGGAGGAGCGAATGCCTCTGCCCTGTGTTCACTGTGGGCGGTGCACCACATATTGCCCCAATGGCGTGTTGGTGTTGGCAGATAGAGGGGGGGAGCAGTGAGCATGCAGGGTACAATTCTAATAGTGGATTTGAGCAACCAACAAACGGAAGTGATTCGCGATGAAGCCCTTTTTAAGGAGTACGTCGGAGGAACCGCTGTGGGAACGGAGCTGCTTTTTCGCTACGCCCATCCCGATCGTGATGCTTTATCGCCGGAAGCCCCGGCTATTTTTGTAACGGGACCCTTTAGCGCTCTCCTTCCAGTGGCTACCAAGACAGTCGCTCTGTTTAAAAGCCCACTCTCCGGGGAGTTGGGGGAGTCGAACGCGGGGGGACGTTTGGCGCTGTCCCTCAGAGAGGCGGATATTGACGCCCTGATCGTTGTCGGAAAGGCCCCATCTCCCGTCTATTTGGTTATTGAAAACCATACCGTCCGTATTAAGTCTGCAAAAACTTTTTGGGGGCAATCTGCGCTTGCGACGGCGCGCATTCTGACCAGAGCGGAGGAGCAACACGGAAGTCTGAAATCCATCCTTCGCATTGGACCTGCGGGGGAGCGTCTGTCACCGATGGCCTGTGTAACTGTGGATGATTCGCGCCACTTCGGACGAATGGGGTTAGGGGCACTGCTGGGGAGTAAGAATTTAAAGGGCATCGTCCTATCCGGGACGGGCTGTTCCCCGGTGGATCGCCCCAAAGAATACCGCGCTATTTACGATATAATTTATAATCAAGTGGTGCGATCAAGCGGCATGAAGAAATACCACGATATCGGAACGGCCGTGAATGTTGCGCCCTTAAGTGCGATGAACGGACTTCCTACCCGTAATTTTTCTCAGGGATATTTTGAAGGAGCGAGATTAATTTCCGGTGAAGTTTTTGCCGAGGATTATTTGGCGGCTCACATTGCCTGCGCGCACTGTCAGTGCGGCTGTATCCATATGGCGGAGCTTCGAGAGGAGTTTGCTCCCTATCACTACGAAACCCGCAGTGTTTCCTATGATTATGAACTGATCTACTCTCTGGGAAGCGTTTTAAGCATCTCCTCGCCAAAGGATATTTTGAAACTGATCCACGCTGTGGAACGGGAGGGGTGGGATGCCATCAGCATCGGTGTTACCCTTGCGTGGGCTGCTGAGGCGTACGTCAGCGGTGTGATAGGGGACAAAGAGACGGAGGGCGTTTCTCTGGCTTTTGGAGATACGCACGGTTTCTTGGAGGCTTTAAAGCGCATGGCAAGGGGAGAGGGAGCCTTTTACCGCGACCTTGAGAAGGGGTGTGCCTTTTGCTCCTCCAAGTACGGAGGCGAGGATTTTGCCATTCATTTTGGCGGTGTGGAGCCCGCCGGATACATGACGGGGGAGAACTTTTTTACCGCATGCGTGGTGGGGATCCGGCACTCGCATTTGGATGACAATGGCTACAGTCTTGACCAGCAGGTCTTTAATAAGCCAATGGAACTAGAGGAACAGGTGCGGTCGCAGGTGCAGGAAGCGCAGTGGCGTATGGTCATCAATTCTCTGGTTGTTTGTCTTTTCGCGCGTGCCGTGTACGATGTGAAAACGATCCTAGAGGGGCTTGCCTCTCTTGGAATGGAGAAGACAGAGGAAGAGTTAAAGGCTTTTGGTGTTAAAGCGTTGCAGCGCAAGCATGAGTGGAAAAAGGCCTGCGGATTTGACATGAAGGCGATAGAAATCCCCAAGAAGCTGTTCCGAGTTCGAACCACAAATGGGCTGATCGATCCCGTGAGCATGAAAAAACGTCTGGCGCTTTATCGAGAGTACGCAGGGCTGTAACAGCTACATTGGAGTAAAAAAAGAGACAAAAACAATCCTGAAAAGATCCTCGATCCAAGGAGGGATTGTTTTTGTCTCTTTTTCAACGGCCGAAGAGCGTTTGCCGCTAGGATTTACGAAATCGGTGAATCTGTATAATGATCTCCATCAGCGTTCCGAAGGTCTCTGTATCTATCGGCCTATCTCTAAAGTAAGCCTTGCCGAAGATCACAGCAAAATTTTTCGTCATGATCCGCAGTTCCTCATCTTGAATCCGTGCGCTGAATTCTTCAAGACCCTCGCTTGCGTGTTTCGTATAGCCGTGGCGTTTGACCGCGCGTAAAAATCGCCTCAGAAGGATTTCTTCCGGCGGTTTTCTGTGCAATAAAAAGAATGCCGCGCCTGTACCTCCCAGGAGGAGTAGGAGGATCACGCTCCCGTTTGTTGAAGCGCGCATCCCTTTGAGTTCTTGCCACAAAGCTCGGGGGGAGAGGAGGTTTCCCTTTGGTTTTTGCGCCAATTTTTTGAACGTTTCCAGCAGCGCCTCCTGCGTATCCATATCATAGTTCATGACGAGACGAGCCCACTGATAATCCATCAGATCCAGATAAAGCGCCAGAGTGCTGTAGCCCTCGTTTTGTAGAGAGGCTTCTGTGACAGGCGTTGGATCATAACGCACCCATCCGCCGAGTTTTTCCTCCCACGCTTCCACCCAGACGTGGGCATTGTCTTCATTAACGATGTAATACCCTCCGGTTTCGCTGTAATACCCGCCCAAATACCCCGAAACCAAACGGGAGGGAATCCCCGCCATGCGTAACATGACGCCCATGGCTGAGGCAAAGTATTCGCAGTTGCCTTTTCTTGTTTTAAAAACAAACTGCTCCAGGGCATCAGAGGCCACCGGGAGATTTTCAAGGGAATAACTGAAGTTTGGAGGCGATAAGAATGCGAGGATGGCGCGAATTTTTTCCTTTTCGCTCAATCCGGCGGTGAGTTCATCCGTCTTTTTTTGCAACCGCGGGCTGAAATCGGGCGGCAGCGGTAAAAAACGGCGGTGATTGCCGCTGTGCGCCGGGCGCATGACCGGCAGGAGGGCGGAGCGTGCGGTGTAATGCCGTCTTTTTCTAACGTAGGCGGAGGGGTTTTTGAATATGGCTCCGCCCTCTTGCGTTGCTGTTACACCTTCAATCGCAAAGGGAACATCCAGCGCGAAAAAATATCGATGATAGGCGGGTTCCATAAAAATATCCTGTCGTATTTCTTCTTTATTGGGGTCAATCAGAAACGCGCCCTCGTTTGCGCTCAGTTCAGATCCGTTCCATTGGTCACCGTGAAAGACATCCATGACCGTTCCGCGCCAGTAGGGAGTCTTGGTGAGGGCCGGCATCTGTGCGCGAAAGACGAGCTGTTCGCTGCCTTGTATGGAGGCCACATCTCCTAAGCGAACCTGATCGGAAAAACCAATGGTTCCGGATCGGTTGGACGATGCAATGCGCTGCCCGGACATCGGGGTAGGGATTCGGGGAACTGTGAAAAAGAGAAGCAGTGCCACCGGAAGCATGATCAGAAGAATGCGCAGGGCGGTTTTAAAAAGTTGGTAGGACTCCGGAACGGATAGTTTCATTTCGGGTTCTCTGGCCAAACAGGTGGTGAGGATGAGCCCGAAGCAGGAGAGAAGTGCGATCCCCAGGCAGTAAAAAATAAAAATCTTGCCTGTGGACAGCATCCCGTAAGCGGCCAAAATCATGAGAGAGAGGAGGAAAATTTCTCCGTAATCCCGAGCTCTTTTCCCCTCCAGCATCTTTACGCCAATCAGAATCAGAATGGCTTCCATAAAGGACTCCACAATGGTGTCGAAACGGATCCGGATAAAAATAAAAGACAGCAGAAGGAGCACAAGCCCATTGATCATCCAAGGGCGGGGACGCGGCCAATGCATCGCATCGATAAGAAGGGCCCCGAGGAGAAGGAATAGATAGGTAAAAGTGAAGATCGGTTCTAAGTGCTCCTGCCCCATAAAAAAAGAGAGAAGGGCCGCTAGAAAGACGGTGGTATTTAATAGTTTTTTTACGGATAGCATGTTGTCATCCCTCTACTGATCATAGCGAGCCAGAAGCGTTAAAAGCTCGCGTTTATGCAATCGGCTTGTATCCGGCGGAAAGAGGAGTTCGCCGTGTTTCATGCCAATCGGCATTCCTGTTTTCATGGATTCCATAAGAATATAGCAGGCCATCGAAAGGGCGGGCTCCGTTTCTCCTGTCAAAAGGAGGTCGAGGTCGATAATCTGCCCCTTTGTCAGTGTTTCTGAATCATAAAGGCGTGTTTTGAGCGAGTGTGTCCGAGCGCTTGATTTCCAATGGATCTGTTTCATCGAATCTCCCTCCGTATAAGAGCGAACCCCCATCATATCGGTTTCAATGGATTGCTTGGCGTTCTCGCTGATCTCCTCCTGTCTTTCTTCTGAAAAGACGGAATCCGGATCACATGGCACGGGGTGGGGGAAAACGGTTGCGTGCGGATGGGATTCAAAAGGGGCGTAGCGAATAAAAAAATGAAAGGGGTAGGCGGAGAAAAGCTCCAGATCATCCAAAGGAATGATCCCCCTTTTGGCAAAGGTCGCGAAAAAGGTTTGACTTGCCGTTTTTCCCGGTTGCAGACAGGGGAAAAGAAGCCGCTGTCCCTGCACGGTAACCTCGATTAAAAAAAGTGTCCTCTTATGATTTGGATTCGTGATTGTCACAGAAAGGGGGCAGGGAAGACCTGCATAGATTTCTTCCGGCATCTGCAGCGATACTTCGATATTTTGGATATTACGCCGCCCTATAATTCCGGACGAGAGCAGAATGCCGAGAAGAACGGCTGTTGTAAAGTAAAGCAGATTATTCCCGGTGAAAATCGCAACGCCGCCCAGAAGGAGCGTAATGGCAACATAAATTTTCCCCGCAATGCAAAAACGAACGTACCGCCTCATTGAAAAAGGTTGCTTCACTGGATTGCGGGGATTTCCGCAAAGAGTGCGCGCAGGACTTCTGCCTTATCCGCTTCCGCTCCGCTTCGCAAACGGATGCGGTGCAAAAGGACATCGGGAGCCATGAGTTTGACATCTTCGGGAATGACGTAATCCCTCCCCTGCATCCATGCCAGAGTTTTTGCTAAACCCAACAGCGCCATAGCTCCGCGCGTGGAAATACCGACGGAAATACTGGGATTGGTTCGTGTTTTTTCAGTCAAAACCAATAGGTAGTCAAGGATTTTATCGGAGACGTGGATGTTTTTTTCGATATCCGTCTGAATTTCAATAATCTCGTCCTGAGTGAACAGCGGGGATATGTTTTTCAGTTCCTCCCTTTGGCTACCGGAGCGCAGGATTGCGCGTTCTGCCTCTTTAGAGGGGTAGCCGATAGATGTTTTCATCATAAAACGATCCATCTGGGATTCGGGGAGGGGGAACGTGCCTGCATGCTCCACGGGGTTTTGCGTCGCAATGACAAAGAACGGCCGGGGGAGCTTGTAGGTTTTTCCATCAAGCGTCACTTGTTCTTCCCCCATCGCTTCCAAGAGGGAGCTTTGCGTCTTGGGTGTGGCGCGGTTGATTTCATCAACGAGAACTAAGTGATTGAAAATGGGTCCGGGGTGAAATTCAAAAGCTCCCTGCTCCATTTTAAAGATATTAAGCCCCGTGACATCCGTCGGTAATAGGTCGTTGGTGCACTGAACTCGGCCGAATTTTAACCCTAAAAGATGCGCCACGGCAATCGCAAGTGTTGTTTTACCAAGACCGGGGAGATCCTCCAGAAGAAGATGCCCATTGGAGAAAATACACGCTAAAACCTTAATTAATGCTGCGTCTTTTCCGTGCAAGAGAGGGGATAGGTGGGAAACGGCCTCTTTGATTTTTGGTTGAACAACATGAATGGGATCCATTTTATAAAAACACAACCTTTTATCATTTTTTCGGATCTCTTCTGCCGGGACTCAGAAGCACATACGGATATTATCCGATGAAGAACGAAAAGGAAAGTGTAAAAAGACCTAGACACAAATAAAAGTGGCAGAGAAACTCTCCGCCACTTTCTTTATTTGGCAGTCCCAAGGGGGTTCGAACCCCTGTTACCGGGCTGAGAACCCGGTGTCCTAGACCACTGGACGATGGGACCGTTCTGCTGATTTGGCTGGGGAACATGGATTCGAACCATGACTACCTGCTCCAGAGGCAGGCGTGCTGCCGTTGCACTATTCCCCAAAGCGCCCCGCAACATCGGAACAGGAAGTATTTTATCACGCATAATTATACTGTCAAGTTTTATCGTGGATTTGTGTTATTTGTCCGTGATAATGTCATTTAAGCGAATGTGGGCGTGGGGACGGTATATCAAAACGTGCGATGGTAGAGGAGTTTTGAACTCGTGGCATCACTGAAACAGCAGAAACAAACTAACCCATCCTAATCTTATAGTCAATTATGATTGATGTTTTTGTAGAATATCGATGGTTTTGTTTTAATATTATTTGCGTGTGCGAGATGAAGTGGTATGATACTTTATGTTTAGCAATAACCATGTCGAATAGTACTTGTAGGAGGGCATTATGGAGAAACCGAGATGGACCTTGTCCTTGCGTACCATTGTAGCGTTGGTTATATGTGTTAGTATCATGTCTGTTTCTGTCCTGTATGTCTATCAGGCTTATAATGGCATGAAATCTTCCGCGATATCAGTCACGAAGATTATGGCCAGGTATTTATCCGTTTCCGGTGCTCAGGCAATAGGAAGTATCTTTGCTCCATCCAGTGTCACGATACGAATGCTTAAACATGAAAAACTAACTAGGGCAACGACTCTCGATGAACGTCTGGAGGCGCTTCCATTTCTGCAGGAGGCTTTGGAGGCGAATAACATTTGCAGTGCCGTTTTTATCGGGTATGATTCCGGAGATTTTTTTATGCTCCGACGTTTAGTGTCGCCCTACCCTGCGCTACTGCAACCAATACCGGAAGGGGCTGCTTATTTCGTACAATCTGTTACCAGGAACAAAGAAGGAGACATTGTCGGGGTGCTCTATTTTTACGATGCCCGGCTCAACGTACTTGAGCGTCGTGGTCTAAAGGATTACAAATACGACCCCAGAACGCGTCCCTGGTATAAAAGAGCCATGCAGTCAGGCCAGATTGAAATAACACCGCCGTATATCTTTTTACCAACAGGAGAAATTGGCGTGTCCATCGCCCTTCGGGATGAGGAAGGGAATTCCGTTATTGCTATGGACACTACAGCCAAAGACCTCAGCCTGTTTCTGGATTCTCTGCTGATCACACCTGACACGGAGATAGCGGTTGTTGATGATACAGGCAAGGTTATGGCGTACCCTGATATCAACCGTCTTTTTGCTCAGGAGGGCGAGGATTATCGCTTACCTCAGCTTAACGAGCTTAAAATACCTGCACTGAACCATTTATTCACGGCAAACGTGCCGGAAAACCAGCTTTCTGAATTTAACGACGGCGAACAAAAGTGGTATGGATTGGTCTCTACGTTTCCCGGCATGACGGGGAAAGATCTTAAAATTCTGATCGCAATTCCCTCGCAAGCCATTCTGGCAGGCGTTTGGGAAAATTTAAAACGGCAAATCTATTTTTGGGCAATCGTCGCCTTATTTTTAGCGTTTCTCGGTTGGAAGCTGGGTTTCTGGCTTGTCACCCCTTTGCACAAGATCAGCGATCGAGTGTCTTCTCTAGCCCGTTTCAATTTTGACACCAAAATAGGTGACACCAGTAGAATAAGCGAGATTCAAAAGCTGGGGCGGGTCTTGGACGATATGGCTCAGACGATAAGCAGTTTTCAGACACTGTCGTTAACGTTGAACAAAGAAGAAGATCTGGAGCTGATGTTGGACGAGGTTTTGGGGCAGCTACTTAATATCGTTCATTCTGATACGGGATCCATTTATTTGTACGACGAAAAAGACAAACAACTAGTGCTCAGTGCATCCCGTGGGGAGCCGATGGTAGCACTCATTCCAGCCTCCAGTGCTCATTTGTCGGATGACGATCTGGAAGCAGAGATAAAGTCTTACGTCGGAGAACATGATATCTTGAGTATACTGCGGAACAGGGGAAGGACAATCATCGGGGTATTAAATATTCGATGTAACGGCGAGGATGCTCAGGTAATTCACGATATCCTGACTCCATTTGTAAATAAGATAGCCGGATCCGCCGCTGTCGCAATAGAGACAAGACAGCTGATTCACACACAGAAAAATCTTATCAATTCCATTATAACGCTGATGGCCAACGCTGTAGACACGAAATCGCATTATACGGGGGGGCACTGTATCCGTGTTCCGATTATAGCTGATTTGATCATAGAACAAATTATCCTTTCCGGTGAGGAGCCGTTTGGTAATTTAAAAATGACCGAAGCGGAGAAGGAAGAATTTAAAATAGCTGCTTTACTGCACGATTG
>JAGPAO010000067.1 GCA_018063805.1 Synergistaceae bacterium
AACTAAGGGATAGCGCATTTTTAAGAAATCACGTATCACGAAGGCAAGGGGCTCCCCCATATGGACGTGATTCCACGTTGGATAGAGGCGGCAAAGTTGCGGTGTCAGCGTGGCTTCCTCGTGCACCACAAAACACCCGACACCAAGAGAGGCCAGGGCACAGAGCCATTCAGGAGAACACGCGCGCCCACCCGACGGCAGACAAGCACTCAAGCGAAAAGCACGCTCAAGCCACGCCTCTCCCCTGGCAAATACTAAATCGCGGTATTCCCACGGGATCATTCTTTTGGGGTTGCGGAGGGAGGCAAACAAATCCATCACGGTGGGGAAGGCGACATCGTACCAATCACTCCACTCCGGTTCATACCGCTGTACAAGAACCCCGCGCATACCGGCACGCCGGGCTCCTACCATATCATAGATAAAATCGCCGACGAAGGCACATTCGGAGGGGGGGCAATCCAGTGCGTTTGCTGCGTCCCAAAGAGCTCTCGGGTCCGGTTTGACAAAGTGGTCATCCCTGCTGCCTACGTACGGAGGAAGGATAACTCCTATTTTTTCGGCCGCAAGCTCGATGGAGTCGAAACAATTCCTGGAGACGATACCCCACGGAATACCGCTCTCTTCAAGATGGTGAAAAACCTCAAAAATGCCCGCCACCGGCGTTGCTTTATCCGCTCCTGCCATCTCCAACGCGTAGAGATCACGCATAAGCGCGCTTCGCTCCGATTCGGAGAGCGTGTGAGCCTCTTCAAGTAACATGGCTCGACGGCCTGAGTAATAGCGATTGCGAAGAGGTGAAAAATCCAAGTGCGTTTCGGCGACAACGCCGTCCCAATCAAAAAGAAATGCTTTTATACCGGATAAACTCCAAAACGGGGGGGAAATAACCATCTGAATTCCTCCTGAAAAAACCCCGCAATGCCGTGTCAGGACGGTCTTGACCCGCTCTACTAAAAAAGCGGAGGCCTCCCAATCCTTAACTCGAGTGACTAAGCGCCACCACCATCGGGCTGGAGTAAGCCTCCTAAGAGGACGAGTATTGGCTCAAGACACAAATCCGTAATCACGCACACCGCAGGGATCTAAGTTCATTATAAGCTAAATACAGCGATAGTGCAAAATGAAATTTATAAACCCGCAGAACTCCACCCAATGGCATCCAGGTTTTCGCGGACATGGTCACGCAGCCAAAGGCCTATTTCCGGGGTTCTCAGGAGTTCCAAATCCTCCAATGCCTCTTCCAGCTCCGCCATCGCCAGCACAAACTCCCCTTGATCGGTTATATGGGTGTACGTCCAGTCAATCTCCGGATTTCCCATAAGGAGAGTCATGACCGTTGAGGGTAAATCCCCCAAAGGCGGCCGATCAATACTGCTATAACGAAAGGAGGCCTCCGTTGTTGTCCCCACCCCCTGCGTCGAATCGATCCGAAAGCTCCCCTCACACATTTCCGCGGACTGTTTTAAAAAAGGCAATCCCATTCCCACACGGCGCGTTGTGCGCGATGTGGTGAACGGATCCGTTACCCGTGCCACAAATTCAGCGGACATCCCGCATCCGTTATCCGCTATGGTCATCCGAAGCACATCTTCGCTTTTTTTTTCGATGATTTGGATGGACACTTTTGTCGCCTTTGCCATGACGCTGTTTTCCGCTATATCCAATACATGTTGAGAGAGATCTTCCAGCATGATTACGCCCCCGTTATTTGTATTTCATGCATTATTTGTTGATGAATCTTGTTGATAAATATATTAGCACTGAATGGAATAAATAGTAAAAACACCTATTTCTGATATACTCAATCCTATAAATAACTTGGGATGAATTCAGATAAAATCTTCGTTTTCCACAAAGTTCGGTTGTTAAAATACCATTTAAAGGAGGAGTTTTCCACTATGTTACAATTTCTGGACCCCTATTTGATCGTTGGGCTTTTATTTCTCATGAGCCTGTTTGCAGGTCGTATTTCAGACAAGACGAAGATACCGGCCCTTTTATTATTCTTGTTCATCGGTATGCTGGCGGGGACAAACGGCCCCGGCGGAATAGAATTCGACAATGCTCTTGTGGCCAATCATATCGGATCCGTTGCCCTGATGTTTATTCTTTTTTCCGGCGGTTTTGATACGCAATGGAATGAAGTAAAGGGCATCATTAAAGAGGGTATTATCCTCGCTACCCTTGCCGTTTTCGCCACAGCCGCTCTGATCGCCGTTTTTGCGTGGAAAGTCTTACGGTTGGATCCTATGCTTTCCATGCTTATTGGTGCCATTATATCCTCCACTGATGCCGCTGCTGTTTTTTCTATTTTGCGCAACCAAGCCTGCGGGCTGCGCGGATCTTTAAAACCGCTCCTTGAGTTTGAATCGGCAAGTAATGACCCGATGGCGATCTTCTTGACCCTGACCGTTTTGGGGTATATCGTGAATCCGAATATATCACTGTCCGTTCTTTTCGGTCGATTCATGGTTCAAATGCTTTTAGGCGGAATTTTGGGCTTCACCTTCGGCAAAGTAGCTTGTCGTTTTGTTGAACGTATGCAAATTGACAATGAATCCCTCTATCCTGTTTTAGGGATTGGGTTGGTCCTGCTCACCTTTGGGCTTACGGATAGCCTTGGAGGCAATGGATTCTTAGCACTCTACGTCTGCGGCATTGTCATGGGCAACGGCGACTATTTGTTCAAGAGAAACCTGGCTAAATTCCATGAAGGACTCGCCACGCTAATGCAAATCAGCATGTTCCTTGTCCTTGGACTCCTTGTAAATCCGGTGGAACTCAAAAGCGTCATTGCCCCGGGCCTGTTAGTGTCCTTATTTTTAATGTTTGTTGCCCGCCCTATCGGGATTTTTTTCACGATGATAAAGGCACCTTACAACATCAACGAAAAACTATTCATCAGTTGGACCGGGCTCAGAGGAGCCGTTCCCATTATTCTTGCGACGTATCCGCTGCTTGAAAACTACCCTCAGGCAAAATTTGTCTTTAACTTGATCTTTTTTGTGGTCCTCACATCCGTCCTCATACAGGGAAAGACTTTGACTCATGTCGCAGCGTTGCTGAAAGTCGACGTCCCCTTTAAAATATCGCCCCGCTACCCTCTTGAATTTACCAAGACACCTGAAACGGATAATGAGGAAACACGAGAAGTTGATATCGCGGCAGATTCCGTTGTCTGTGGGAACATGGTGATGGAACTGGGAACACCGCCCGGGGTGACGATCCTCCTGATCCATAGGCGCAATCGCTTTTTGATTCCAAAGGGGGATACCTTCCTTATGCCCGATGATACCTTGCTTTTATTTGGAGAAAAAAAGCAACTCCAAAATATGGAGAGAAAGCTTAAAGAGCGCGTTCAAACGACTGAAGTACAAAGAGTATAGAGGAAAGCATCTCTGCTTTCCTCTATACTCAGAAGAATATAATCCCTACAATGAACTTTACCGGACACGATTAGGAGGTGGATTCAATGCGATGTTTATGTGTGCATGCCCATTTTTACCAACCCCCAAGGGAAAATCCGTGGCTTGATTACGTTTCATTAGATCCGTCAGCATCCCCCGCACACGACTGGAATACACGCGTCTACGATGAGTGTTATAGACCCAACCAAGCGGCACGATTAATCGACGGGAACGGAAAAATCACCTATATCACAAACAATTACAGGCATCTGAATTTTAATGTCGGTCCCACTCTCCACCGCTGGATCGCTCAAAAAGACCCAAATCTTGCTTCTGATATCGAAGAAGCCGATAAAAGCGCTGCGATAGAGCAGGGGAAGGGAGGGGCCATAGCACAGGCATATAACCATATGATCATGCCTCTTGCGAATCTCCGGGATAAACAAACACAGATACTTTGGGGCATACGCGATTTTGAGTTTCGCTTTAATCGTAAACCAAGCGGGATGTGGCTTCCGGAGACGGCTGTTGATCTGGAAACACTGGAGATTTTGTCTGAAAACGGTATCGAATTCACCATTCTGGCACCGCATCAATGTGCCGCAGTAAAAGATCCGTCCGGTTTGTGGTCCTCCACCCACGGAGGCAACGCGCTGGATATCAGCCGTCCTTATGTTCAAACGCTCCCGTCTGGGAAAAAAATAACCATTATTTTCTACCAAGGCAGTATCGCTCACGATATCGCCTTTGGCGGATTGCTCAACAGCGGGGATCGCTTTGCTGAAACACTGATGCAATTGGTTATGGATAAAAAAGAACCGTGCCTCGTCACCATCGCCACAGACGGAGAAACGTATGGACATCATCATCGCTACGGAGAAATGGCTCTTGCAAGAGCTTTTCAAATCATCAACGATTCTTCATCCGACATCATTACGACAAATATCGCCACATTCCTGGATCGGTTCCCGGCTACTTGGGAGTGCCGGATACAAGAAAATACTTCCTGGTCCTGCGCGCACGGTATTGAACGATGGCGCAGCGACTGCGGCTGTCATACGGGAGGACAATTCGGCTGGAATCAACAATGGAGAGGCCCTTTGCGCGCAGCTTTAGACTCGCTTCGAGATAAAATAGATGAACTTTACGAGAAAAAAATCAATCAAATCTGCGATTCTCCTTGGCAACTGAGAGATGATGCCGTTGAACTCTATCTCTCAACCGCACCCAATTCAGCGGTTTCCCTAGAACATAAAAAATCCTTTTTAAACCGACGTTACGGCTCCTTGACGGAAACGGCACAGACACAACTGCTCTCTCTGCTTGAGGCGCAACGGATGCGGCTGTTCATGTACACCTCTTGCGGCTGGTTTTTTAATGACATTGCCGGGATAGAAACACGGCAAATTTTAGCCTATGCGATTCGAGCTTCCGAACTGATTCAACGCACTACGGACATTGACTTAACAACAGACTTTCTCAAACAGTTGGAGACAGCAAAAGGCAATACCCTTGAAGGAAAGAATGGGAAAGCGGTGGTAGAACAATATGTTTTCCCTCAAAGAGAGAATATAGAAACCATCGCGGCTGCGGTTGCATTGCTTGATAAAAAGGAAAGCTATTACTCTTTTGGTATCTCTTCGGAAACAAAAAAATACCCCTCCGGTGATCTATGCTTGAAGACCAGCACCCTAACCATCGCTGATACCTGCTCCGGCGATGTGTGGAAGGGAAATGCCGTTGTCTTTTCTATGGGGGGATTGGATGATGTTTGCCGCCTCACCCAAAAAAACAACCCAACAGATGCGGAAATTCGCAAATATTTTTACGCCGCAGATATTTTAAGCCTTTCAAGATATTTAGAACAAACCTATGAACTGGGACCGTGGAACTTTACGGACTTACCTCAGGACAGTAAAATACACATCGCAGATTCCATCATGGAACGAACAGAATCACAGCATTACGATATCGCAGAAGAGTTCCTGGAAATGAATCACCGTTTAATGGTGCAATTGCAGTTGCTTAAAATAACCCCTCCCCCGATCTTGTCCGCTGCCGCAGATCTTGTTTTCCGGAGAAAAATCGATATGCTGAGCACCGCAACAACAACGTCTATTCTAGACCTTCTAAAACCGGACTCCCCCCTCTGTCTTCTGTTAGACGATGCGCGAAGCTTGGGGACAACCTCGAATTTATCTTTTTTAGCCCCCCGTATTATTGATGAAATCAATAGTACCGTGGAAGAGAACTTTCTCGAACAGGAAGAAAGCGTTTATAATACCGTCATCTACTTTCTTCAAAGAGCTAAAGAATTAGGGATACCCTTACAGCTTTGGCACCTGCAAAATAAAATTTGGCGTATCTTGGAGACTAAAACAGCAACCCCATCTCGTGTTGTTCTGGCGTTGGCAAATGAACTGAATTTTGCGGTTCCAAATCCGAATTGATGTCTTTTTTTAAAACAGAGCACAACCACAAGAAAGATAAAAAGCTATCATCACATTGCGAAAGGACGGTTTTATTATGACGCGCATGTTATACGGAAAAAATATCAGCACTTCGCTTTTAAGTACCGTTGAGCATGATCCTATATTTAGAACGGTTGCCTATTTCTCCATGGAGATCGGTGTCATTCCTGAACTACCGACTTATTCGGGAGGGCTCGGCATCCTGGCCGGCGACATTTTAAAGAGCGCTGCGGATCTGGGTGTCCCCATGGTTGGAGTCACACTGCTGTACCGCAAGGGGTATTTTCGCCAAGAAGTGACCGCAGAGGGAGAGCAGCTGGAAAAAACGGTGGAATGGGATCCCGAGACGTTATTACAGCTTCTGCCCAATCAAGCCTCCGTCATGATTGAGGGAAGACGTGTCTATGTGAGGGCATGGGGATACAGCGTTGTAGGGGAATCAGGGTACCCGCTTCCCATCTATTTCCTTGATACCGATTTTGAAGCCAATGCCCCTATTGATAGAAAGATCACGTGGCAACTGTACGGCGGGGATGAAAAATACCGACTAATTCAAGAGATCATCCTTGGGGTTGCCGGACTGCGACTGCTTCGCGATCTTGGCTACAACAACGTAAAAACGTTCCATTTGAACGAAGGGCACGCAGGCTTTATCACACTTGAGTTG
The DNA here is from genome assembly GCA_018063805.1 of Synergistaceae bacterium. Classification (GTDB taxonomy): domain Bacteria; phylum Synergistota; class Synergistia; order Synergistales; family Synergistaceae; genus JAGPAO01. The sequence goes on from JAGPAO010000067.1 coordinate 6,549, forward strand.
ATTCGAGAACTGGGATACGAGGATTTTGATAAGGTTCGCGATGAGGTCATCTTCACCACACACACACCCGTTGCGGCAGGCCATGATTATTTCAGCTATGAGATGATTGAAAAAGTTGTCGAACCCGGCAATACGGAGCGGTTACGCCGCATGATCGGCGGGAGCGGAATCTCGATGACAGATCTGGGGTTGAAATTCAGCCGCTATGTGAATGCCGTTTCCAAAAAGCACGCTGAAGTCAGCCGAAAAATGTTCAACATGCCGCAGATCGACGCCTTAACCAATGGCGTGCACTCCACAACGTGGACCTGCCCCGGCTTTAAAAAACTCTTCGACAAGCATATTCCGGCTTGGCGCAACGATCCCAGCCGCCTTATCCAGGCATTGCAAATCCCGGATGAGGAGATATGGAAAGCGCATCAAGCAGCTAAAATCAAGCTAATGGCGAGAGTGCTTGAGGATACGGGTGAAGAACTGGATTCAGATATCCTCACGATCGGGTTTGCGAGACGCGTCGCCACCTACAAACGAGCCGATCTGATTTTTTCCGATGTAAAACGTTTTATCGACGTCTGCTCCGGGCAGGTGCAATTTATCTTTGCAGGAAAAGCACACCCGCACGATGAGCCCGCAAAGAAAATCATCAAGCGGATCAAGGAGACAGCCAAAGAGATTGGGGCTGCCGTTTCCATCGTCTTTTTGGAAAATTACAACATGGAGCTTGCAAAAGAGCTCACTTCCGGCGTCGATTTGTGGTTAAACACGCCGATCCGCCCGCGGGAAGCCTCCGGGACCAGCGGTATGAAGTGTGTCCATAACGGTGTCATGAACTTCTCCGTCCTAGATGGCTGGTGGATTGAGGGATGGATTGAAGATGTAACGGGATGGTCCATCGGACCGGAGAGTAAAGAGGCGGATCTTGTTGAATACGACGACCTTCAGGATGCCCTTGATATGTACATGAAACTTGAGGACAAGGTTATCCCTACCTACTACAAAGATAGGGCAAAGTGGATATCCATGATGAAATACACCATCGCACTCAACGCGAGCTATTTCAATACCCATCGCGTTGTAAAAGAATACTGCGAAAAAGCCTATGGAACCGTTTTCAGAGGGCATTAAAACGATGCCATCTACGATTGACAACCAACTGAGAATCCTACACGTTACACCGGAAATGGCTCCCTTTGCAAAGCAAGGGGGGCTTGGGGATGTATTGGGGGCACTCCCATGCGCTCTGAGGCAACTGGGAATTGATGTCAGAGTGCTCCTCCCCGCCTACCCCGGTGTTCTTAAAAAAATCAGAGATTTACATCTGCCAATAAAGAAAAAAACAAAACGCATCCATGTGGCCCTAAACTATCGCGTTTACAGCGCAGCGCTGTATCAGGTTGATTTTCATGATGTTCCTGTATACCTGCTGGAGCAACCGGATTTGTTTACAAACCCCGATATCTATCCGGTAGATATAAACGAGGAGACATCTTTGCCTTTTATCTTTTTATCGTTGGCAGGCTTGGAGCTCTCCAGTGTGATTCATTGGCATCCGCACGTCTTTCACGTTCACGATTGGCCGACAGCAAGCCTCCCTTCGGCCCTGCGCTGGCATCGATACTATAAGGAGAAAGCGGTTAACGCGGATACCGTTATTACGATTCATAACCTTGCCCATCAAGGTATCGTAGACCCGACGGCATTGGTTGGATGGGGTTTTGATAAATCAGCCTATACCATTCAAGGGCTTGAGTTTTACGGTCAATCAAACCTGTTGAAGGGTGGAATACTGGCCGCTGATGCAATCACAACGGTAAGCCCCAATTACTCTTGGGATATTCAAACAGAAGACGGCGGTTTCGGTTTGCACGGTGTTCTCTCCGAGAACAAGCACAAATTACGCGGCATACTCAACGGAATTGATTACGATATATGGAATCCGAAGAAAGATCAATCTATCCCCGCTACTTTCGATAGGGATAATCTTTCAGGGAAAAAAAGGTGTAAGAAAAAGCTGATGGAACTCTGCGGTTGGGCGGATGATAACAAACCATTGCTTGTTTTTGTCGGGCGGCTCGTTGAACAAAAAGGGATCGACATTCTGCTCCCCGCTCTGGATTGGTTACTCGTTGAAAACTGCAGGATGGTCCTCGTGGGTTCCGGCCAAACCTATTACACGGATCAAATTCAGTCTTTTGCTGAACGGTATAGGGATTATTTTTTTGCCTATACAGAATTCAATGAGGATATGGCACATCTGGCTTACGCAGGCGGGGATATGCTCGTCATGCCCTCTTTATTTGAACCCTGCGGCCTCTCTCAAATGATTGCTATGAGCTACGGGACCGTGCCCATCGTTCGCGCAACAGGAGGTCTTGCAGATACGGTTATTGATTTTGATGGATCTGCAGACGGAACGGGATTTCTTTTTAGCGATTACAGCGCAGAGGAACTTTCCGATGCTGTTTTTCGGGCGATAAAAGCTTATAATAACCCTAAAAAGTGGAACGAACTGGTAAAGAACTGCATGCAGGCAGATTTTTCATGGGATGTCTCTGCACAAACATACCACCAACTTTACCAAGCGCTAAGGGATGGCGATTTTTAATTTAATGCCGTCACACCGACTTAAAGATAGGTACATGTTTTTTAATGCGCCCTTTACATGATGCATTATGACTCTATTAAGGAGGGAGCTTCATGATCCACGGAAAATACGGACACGTTCTTGGCATGGTACTAGCCGGCGGCAAAGGGAAACGCCTTATGCCGCTCACACGTTATCGGGCAAAACCGGCAGTTCCTTTTGCCGCAAAATATCGCATTATCGATTTTGCTCTTTCAAATTTGGTAAACAGCGGCCTTTTTTCTATTTATTGTTTGACACAATTTAAAAGCCAGTCCCTGCACGAACACATCACTCAAGGATGGCAATTTGGGGCGGCACTCAGGAGCAGAAATTATTTCGTCAGTGTCGTCCCTGCGCAAATGTGGACAGGGGAACGCTGGTATGAAGGAACGGCCGATGCGATCTATCAGAATCTCCACCTTATCACCATGTTTAACGCGGATCACGTATGCGTCTTTGCAGCTGATCATATCTACAAAATGGACATGGAACAGATGCTTCAATACCACGTGGATACCGATGCAGATATAACCGTGTCCGCTAACAAAGTCCCCCTGTCAGAGGCCCGTCATTTTGGCTGTATTCAAACCGATAGTACGGGAAGAATTATCGGCTTTATTGAAAAACCGGTGTGCCCGCCTCCGATTACCTCGGATCCCGACTTCTGCTTTGCATCAATGGGAAATTATATTTTCAAGCGGGAAATACTGGAAGAAGCTATTCTGGAGGATAATAAGGATATCACCAGTTCTCATGACTTTGGGAAAGATATTCTCCCCAAAATTTTTGCACGGTGCAAGATGATGGCCTATGATTTTTCAACCAATAAACTTCCCGGAAATGACCGCCCCTACTGGAAAGACGTGGGGACGATTAAAGCCTACTGGGAGGCGCATATGGATCTATTGCGCCACCCGTCAGATCTAACGCTATACAACAATTCATGGCCCATACGAACCGTCTCTTTTTCTGATCCGCCGAGCTTTACGTACTCAGTGGAAGGCTTTTCATCCTCGATAGAAGGGTGCTTATGCGCAGAGGCCAGTCAGGTCCTCGGAGCCTCTGTCAGGCGCTCTGTATTATCAAGAAATTGTTCTATTCTTTCAGGAGCAGATGTGGAGGAATGCATCATCGGACAAGGGGTTATCATAGGAGAAAATTGCCGATTACGGAGGGTCATCGTGGATGCACACACAAAAATTCCTGCGAACAGCGTGATTGGTTTTGAACCCTTTGTAAGTGATGAAAATCGCGTCTACGATGAAGAATCCGGAATCTCGATTATACCGATGCCCAAGATTCAGCTGAGAAAAAAAATGGAAATGCCAAGCGACACAAGATACTCTCAAACGGTTGATTTCTCGGAATTTTAATTTAATAAGAGCAACCATCCCAGGTTAGCTATTCGAGCATAAACAGTTCACCCCGAAACGAATCTCTTATTCCGGAGAATCGTTTCGGGGTTTATCATGCTCGATGATAGAACCATTAAGAATAGAAAAAGACCCGAAAAATTCGGGTCTGAAATTTTTTGGCTCCTCGGCGAGGATTCGAACCTCGAACCTAGTGGTTAACAGCCACCCACTCTGCCATTGAGCTACCGAGGAATGCCCAGCTCGTTTCAACGGTGTGTATCA
>JAGPAO010000202.1 GCA_018063805.1 Synergistaceae bacterium
CTCCGACCTCTCCGCCTCCGCGGAGGAATCCAGTGCAACGGTGGATGAATTCAACGGAAGCATCAAAAGAATGACGAGTGATATGGATGAATTATCCGGTCTTGGGGAGCAGATTAATGCGAGCGTCGAAGAAGTCTCTGCAGGTGCAACCGCGACCGCACAGCAGGGAACTGAAATAGCGCATCAAGTAGACGGTGCGATGCGTGAGGGAGACAGCGGCGCAGAAGCCGTTCAAAAAGCGGCGGGCAGCATCTCTGAAGTGGCTAAAAATGCAGAAGAGGCCGTAGTGGTGGTGGGGCAGCTGAGTGATCAGGCGCGTGAAATCCAAAGCTTTGTCTCTCAGATAGGCGGTATCGCCAGCCAAACAAATCTTCTGGCACTAAATGCTGCCATAGAAGCAGCTCGAGCGGGAGAAGCGGGACGCGGTTTTGCCGTAGTGGCAGAAGAAGTTCGCAAATTGGCGGAAGAATCCAACGTTGCGGCAACGAACATTGAGCGTCTGGCAAAGCTCATCACGGAAAGCTTGGGGAACGTCCTGACGTCGTCTGTCTCGAACTCTGAGGGAGCACAGCAAGCTCGAGATCTTGCCGGCCATACGCAGGATGCCATTAAAAAAATGATCAGCGCACTTGGAAGCATCAATAACGGGACTCAGGATTTAGCGGCGGTATCGCAAGAGCAGGCTGCCTCCAGCTCGGAAATAGCCAACACGGTGCAGGACATGGCGGGTAAGATAGCGAGTACATCGGAGATGAGCGAAAATCTCGAAGGATCGGCCTCGGAAATAGCGGCCGCCTCCTTGATGGTAGCTAACGGCGCCATTCATCTGACGGAATTGGCACATGACCTTGATCAGCAGATCGCTTTTTTTGATATCGGGGACGGTTCGGGAACGGAGTCGCAGAAATTCCCGGCGCTTCGTGGACGCAATAGTTGATTTTTTAGAAGAACGGCGTTGCTCAGATGATTTAAAAAACGAAGACAAACGCGCACAGATTTCTTGTGCGCGTTTGTCTTCGTCCAAGACGTTAAGGAGTGAGTGATGGAATGGCGTATGAAGTTTGCCAAAGCAATCGAAAGCCGGGCTCGTTGGAGCTGATTGATATTCCCATTCCGGTGCCTGATTTTGGGCGTTTTCTTTCCGTGTGGCTGCTTAAAGATTTCATTCGAGATCGAATTGTTTTAGTGGAAACAGGTCCCGCTGTCACGGTTCCAATCCTTGTTGAGGAATTGAAAAAACGGGAAGTGCGAAACATCGATTACATCATTTGCACCCATGTTCATTTGGATCATACGGGGGGGCTCGGACAGTTTTTAAACGCATATCCCCAAGGGAAAATTATCTGTCCTAAACGAGGACGAGCGCATTTAATGGATCCTGCACGCCTTTGGGAGGGCAGCTTGTCCGTGCTGGGGGATGTCGCTCGCATTTACGGAGAGCCTTGTCCCGTTTCGGAGACCGCTCTTTACTCGATGGAGAAATTGTCGGAGGGGATAGAAGAAATCGATACCCCGGGGCATTCACCTCATCACAGCTCTTATCTATATGATCTTGATGGGAAAAAAATTCTCTTTGTAGGCGAGGCTGCGGGAGTTTGCATTCGCGTAGAAGGAGAGGGACCGTATCTGCGCCCGGCGACCCCTCCTCGTTTTCATTATGAAACAGCGAGAAAATCCCTACTTGCTCTCCAAGATGTGGGAGCAGATATTATTTGCTATCCTCATTATGGGGCGTTTGAGGAACCCAAGCAATTGCTTTCTTTGGCGCTGGCACAGCTAGATTTTTGGTGGGAGCTCGTGTGTGATCTGGACGCACAGGGGATGGATGTGGATGCAATGCATCCTATTGTGATTGTGCAAGACCCACTTTTGCGCAGCCTTGATAAGCTTGAGGGGAGGGAACCGCTCCGCGAGCGCCGCTTTATTCGGCAGAGTCTAATGGGATTTATCGGTGCGGTGCGGGAGCACAAAGAAACACAAAATAAGATACAATATTAGGGCTATGGTACATACAAGATAGAGATCTTACCGACGGCTCTTGGTCAATCTTAAGGATATAAAAACAGAGAGGGGTAGTAAAAATGGATACGCAGAGTGCAGGCTATAAGGATCTGTTGAGTAAGCGCCCGCTGAATGTACAGGCACGTTTTGGAAATGACGCGATGGCCTTGGTGAGCGGTCGGGATATTGCGGCTGCGGCTAAAGAGTCCAACTCTATTGTGCTTGCGGCTAACGCACGTAATGCGCTTGTCATAAAGGGCATTCTTAAGGCTGCAAAAAAAAGAAATGCCGCTGTTTTGCTTGAACTAGCCAAATCAGAGGCAACGTACTGTGGGGCGAATTATGACAATATTCCCGATTATGCGTTGCAGTACTCTGCAGAGTTAGGGCATGGGGTTGTTTTCGGGCTTCACGTGGATCATTACGGTATTAAAGGAATGGCGGATCTTACAAAAGGTGTGGGCCAGCTCTGCTCTATTCTGGCAAACGGCTTTACCTCTGTAGCTCTTGATGCCTCTCATTTGGAAGATTATGAAAATCTCTGTGCCACCCGTGATCTGGGGACGTGGCTTCCTGCAGGCCTAGGGCTTGAAGTGGAAGTAGGGGAAATAAAGGGGGCGGGAGAACTGTCCACCGTCGAGGAGGCGGAATATTTTATCGGAGGCCTTAACTCTTGGGGTGTGTTCCCCGATTATTTGGCTATTTCCAACGGAAGTCTGCACGGTACGTACGATGTTTCTGCGGGAGTGGTAGAGGGCATTGATTTAAAAAGGACTCAGGAGATCGCCAATGCGATTGCGCCATACGGTGTCAGTATTGCTCAGCATGGAATATCCGGTACACCGCTTGATAAGGTTGCCTCATTCCGGAATTTTGGCATTAATAAGGGGAACGTTGCGACGCTCTTTCAGAATGTAATCTTCGGAATTAAGATGGATCCGCAGACGGGAAATGCCGTGATCGAAGGGGATACCTACGTCAAGGAAGCGGATCGGGGAATATCGACAAAACTTTGGAATGAGCTCGTCGCGTGGTGCGATGCTCAGGGAATGAGCCGTAAAAGCGGAGATTACAAGAAGGCAAATCTGCCCTTTCACGAAAAAATCCTGGCGGAGGAACCTAAAATTATTGAGCGCATTGTTGATGAAATAGCCCATTGGGGGGAGCGGTATATCGTTGCCTTTGGAGGGGAGAACAGTGCGGAAAAAGTGATTGAAGTGATGTCGCGCCGACCGGATCATAATGCGGCTCCAGAGCGTGCGATTCTCAATCCGCGTTCAAAATTTACCCCCGATACAGCTCCCGGAAA
>JAGPAO010000203.1 GCA_018063805.1 Synergistaceae bacterium
GAAGGGTTCCCCCTCTTAACTCTTAAAAGGGGGCATTGCTAATGTCTGTAGATACCGTCTGTGAAGCTGGTTTCGGCAAGAAACCAAAGAATATTTTCGACAAGGTGCTTGTTTCTGTCTGTTCCTCATTCATGTTTTTCGGTTCCATGTTTCTTGCGATTATTATCAGTGCGGCTGCTTTTGTTCGCTATCTCTTAGGAGGAGACCTTTATGGTTATGAAGAGATAGTCAAGCTCATCGCTTTTTGGGTGTATTTCATGGGTGCCGCCTATGGCTCCTTTAATAACACGCACGTATCGGCGGACTTGGTTAGCTCCTATGTCCCCGATGGGGTAGCAAAACGTTTTCTGTTTTTTGCAAGGGACTTGGTCACTTTTTCCGTTTGCGGCCTTTTCACATGGTACGGTTATACCTTCTTTATGTTTGGTTTGATGGGGCCGTTGGGGACGGGCATTGCCATCCCTACGACAACCGTCTGGCGCATTCCGCTGTGGACCTCTTATCTGGCCATTTTTTTCGGGCTTATTTGTATGAGCATCTACTTTTTCAGAAATCTTTTCCAGAGTACGGTTGCACTATTTAGGGGGAATGCTCAATGATTTATATCGCACTTTTAATCTTGATGGCTACCCTTGTGTTGGGAGCTCCCGTTCCGGTTAGCTTTATGGCTTCCGCCGCTTGGCTTATTTTCTTTGGCGGTCCGGAGGGGCAGGGATACCCCGCCTCCCAGCTCTTGCCTTACGGTTTTACGCAGATGAACTCCGTCTCTCTTATCTCCATCGCCCTCTTTATTATGGCGGGCGGGATTATGGAGAAGGGGAAAATCGGAGAAAAGCTGATTGACGTTGTGGACGTCTTCTGCGGCCGCCTTAAGGGGGGGCTCGGAATTGTAGGAACGGTTTCTTGCGCTATTTTCGGCTCCATTACCGGTGCCGCTTGCGCAACGCTCTCCTGTATCGGTTCGATTATGTTCCCTCGTTTTGAGGCAGCCGGATACCCTCGCGGTCATGCTGCCGCCCTGATGGCAAACGCTTCTCTGCTGGGACTTTTGATTCCGCCTAACGCAACGTTGATTATTTTCGCTTGGATCAGCGGTCAGTCTGTTTTGGCGTGCTTCTTGTCAACGATTACAGCGGGGATTTTGGTCACTATTCTCATTTCTTTTACGAATCTCTGGCTTCTTCGGGATAACAAGGATATTGTGGTTGCTCCGCCTATCACAAAGGCCGAAAAATGGCAGTTGTTCCGTGAACGCGGAAAACTTGCCATTCCCGCTCTGATGCTTCCTGTTATTGTTTTGGGCAGCATTTACGGTGGAATCATGACAACCACGGAGGCATCTGCGGTGGCTGTTTTGTACGCAATACCGGTGGGGATGTTTATCTACAAGGGGCTCACCCCGAGGGGGCTTTGGGACTGTATTGTTGAATCGGCAGTAACGACGGGCGTTATCATGGTGATGCTCTTTTGTGTTTCGATGCTGAGCCGCCTCTACATTCTGGAGGATTTGCCTTCAAAGGTGCTCTTTATTTTCAAAAGTGTCTCTGATAATCGTTGGGTTATCCTGTTTATGATCAACATCTTCCTCGTGTTGATGGGAATGTTGATGGATGATATCAGCGTGGTTACTTTGACGACGCCTATTCTCATGCCCATTATTTTGGCGCTTGGGTTTAGCCCCGTCCATTACGCCGCTATTGTCGGTGTCAATACGGGACTTGGGTGCATTACGCCTCCGGCGGCTCCGGTTCTTTACCTTGCGGGGAGGTTGGGGAGAGCTCCGATCAACGAGATTATGACCCCTGCTCTTTGGTTTATGGCTCTTTGCTGGGCTCCTGCTCTTTTGTTTGTCTCTTATGTCCCGAAAGCAGTTCTGTTTCTTCCGCACGTTATTCTCGGGACTCCGTGGTAGGCTAGAGAATGTTCGGGCTACGGGAAGCGCCGGGTGCGAATAAGTGCTTTTATCGCTACTTCTTCGCCTTGCTCTGTTTTATTTTTTTTGGATGGGCATACTTCCTGAACTCGCCTCACGGCTATATCGCAGCGTTGCTCTGCGGAGCCCTATCCAGAACCGCAGCCCGCAAACAGTGGAAAAACCCGCCCTTTGCAGAAAAATATTTTCCACGTTTGAGAGCGGACGAGGCTCAGATACGAAACTGAGGTTTTCGTAGTCCGTATTGAGCGTATCTTGTGAAAGGGTGTTTTTCAAATAAAAAATCATCCAAACGTTTTGTTTGGATGATTTTTTATTTGAAAAGTCTCTTTACTTGCCTCTATTGGTAGAGTCTCTTTCTTTCAAAAACGTCGTTAAAGTCCCATTCTGATCTTACGCTAGTAATGTTTATTTTTTAAGGCTATAATAGGGGATAAGCGTATCAAAAAATATACTATACACGGAGGGCTAATAGTGAGAAATCTTAAAACAGCATCGAAAATTACTGTTCTCGTGACAATACTCTTTATATTTCTTTGTATTATTGCCGGTGTTGGATATAACTCTAACAAAGTGCTTTTCAAGAATATGGAAATCGTGTATAGAGAAAACTCGCTTGCCGAGTATTGGCTGAGCCGCTTGCGGCTGGATCTGCGGTACGTTGAAGTGGCAACTCTTCGGAACATGCAAGAAAGAGGCGATACCTTAAATGGCTTGCAAGGCAAAATGATGGCAAGCGCTAATGAACGCCTTAGCGACATGGAGAACACCGTTCGGGAGTATTTAAAAACGAATCAAGATGAGAAGGAAAAAGCGAAGTGGAGTGAGCTGGAACCGATGCGCATGGAATTGACGCGGCATCTGGAGCAGGTTCTTTCGCTCGCTACGGCTGATAAAGACAATGATGCACATGCACTCTACAATGAAAAAATAGTACCCTTGGCGGCACGTTATTATGACGGGCTTACCGAACTGGGAGATTATCTGAGAGAAAGAAGCGATAGGGTCATGCTTGAATCTGCGGCAAAGGCCAAGCGCGGAGCGGTGTTAATGATGACTTCCCTGCTAATTGCCGTTCTTTTAGGCGGAATCATCTCGGTTCTCATCATCAGAAGCATCACAGCACCCTTAAAGAAGCTGAACGAAACGGTCGGTGCTTTTGCGCACGGAAAGCTGACGGTTTCTTTTGACACACACGGCAAGGATGAAATCGCTTTGATGGGGGTTGCTCTGGAAGAAATGAGGGCCTCCCTGTTAAACGTCATAAGCCTCGTTAAAAGAGCCTCGGACAACATTATGCAGACAGCCTCCGACCTCTCCGCCTCCGCGGAGGAATCCAGTGCAACGGTGGATGAATTCAAC
>JAGPAO010000204.1 GCA_018063805.1 Synergistaceae bacterium
CCTGTATTTTGTTCCGGCAACTAAGTTTGCCACGTTCAATTGGACAACGCGTCTTCCTTTGAGGATTTCCGGAATTTCGCCCGAAATAATTCTTTGAGCCAACCCCTCTATAATGGCGGTTTTTCCAACCCCCGGATCTCCGATCAAAATAGGATTATTTTTTGTCCTTCGAGACAAAATTTGCACCAACCGCTGGATTTCTTTTTCACGCCCTATCACCGGATCCAGCTCATCATGTTTCGCCATTTCCGTAAGATCAATACCCAATTGATCCAGCATGGGCGTTTTGGATGTTGACTTTCTTTGAGTCGGCGCTGCAGAGGGGAAAACGGTGGTGAATCCTCCCTGTATCTCACCTCTGCTTCCGGAAAGATACGCCTGAATATCCCGTCTTAAATCAGGCAGCGTAATACCGAGGCCGGAGAGAATTTGCGCCGCGACACCATCGGATTCCGCAACCAGCCCCAGTAAAATATGCTCCGTTCCGACATAGTTAACTCCCATCCCCCTGGCTTCTCTCATGGAAAGATCTAAAACGCGCTTCGCACGAGGTGACAGAGGAAGGTCGACAGCTTTATCCTTTGGTTGCTCTCGACCAATAGAGACTTCTATTTGTTGTCTTAAATCAGACAGATTCAAACCTTGATTGATCATCACCTGCGTTGCAACGCCCTCGCCCTCAGCAATAAGACCCAATAGAATGTGTTCCGTTCCTATGACCTCATGCCCTAATTGCAGCGCCTCTCGATGCGCCAATTGAATTACTTTTTTTCCTCGCTCTGTAAAAAATTGCCACATTTGTGTGCTCCTAACCCGGCCAATGGCCGATTCTTTTTCTTTTTACTTACGACATGGCCAAACTGACCAACATTTTACGAAGCAATTGTGCTCGCATTGTATCTCTCTTATACGGCGGCAAATCAAAAAGAGTTTTTCCTTGTTCTTCCTGATTGCGTAGCGCTACCTCAATCAAAAGCCGCTCTCGTGAGCTTAGTAATCCCCTGTTATGCAAATTGACAAGCAATCGACGTGATTCCTGTTCCGAAATAGCAATACCGATCAAGTCACCGAAATGTCCCGCTCTTTCATCACAACTCTCAAAGCGAAGCTGAATAATACGAATGTATCCATGCCCCCCACGCTGGCTTTGAACTAAAAAACCATGCTCAGGAGCAAAACGACTTCTTAAAACATAGTTTATCTGACTGGGAACACATCCAAAGTGTTCTGCCAGATCTTTACGGCGCAACGAAATCTCATTTTTTTGAGACTCTTGAAACAGGGTTGAAATATAATCCTCTATATCCTTTGTAAGGCTTGACATGCAGGAGACACTCCCATCGGATCTATTCTTGGAAAATTGTATCGATTTGGTCAGCATAAGTCAAGAATAAGAGGCGGATAAACACGCGGAAGTCGCTAAAATAATAAGAAGATTCGACAAATATATTTTATCGAAGAAAATAATATCACAAAAGTAAGACTTTATCGGACAAAAAGGTAGGAGCATCCTTGTATTTACGCATCAAGCATGCGCTATACCTTGCTCTCTGTCCCGGAAAGCAACCGCTGAATGTTTGCGCGATGCCTCCAGACGCACAACAAAGCCAATACCCCTCCTGTAAGATAATAAGGGCGCGGCATATTAAAAAAAGGCATCAAAGCAGAGGCTAAAAAAAGAGACAGCATCGAAGCAAGGGATACATAACGGCTGCTTTTCATGATTAAAAACCACCCAATGCCCCCAATGAGTGCCGGCCATGGGTTGAAGAAATCAAAACAGGCCAAAACACCGAACGTCGTGGCAACCCCCTTGCCTCCTTTAAACTGAAGCCATACGGGATAGTTATGGCCGATAACCGCCGCGCCGCCCGTCAAAGCCAAAACCAGCGGCGAATCAACGCCGGCTAAAGTAGCCAGCAAGACGGCGATCCCCCCCTTGCTCATATCAAAAACGGCAGTCGCAATGGCCCACTTCTTTCCTAAAACACGGCCGACGTTTGTGGCTCCGATATTACAGGACCCCAAAGTGCGAATATCATTCCCTGTCAAAAGCCTCACGAGCAAATACCCTGTAGGACACGAACCTAATAAATACCCGATTGCAATCCACCCAAAGGCCATCATTATCACCATCCAGTTATCCGCAGTATGCATCATTTTACCATCTAAACCGCATCGCAAGCGATCATTTTAAATGAATAGAACGAAAAAAAAGAGCGAATCCAAACAAAAAAACGATGCAGTGAGGACTCGCTCTCTATAATACGAATATCAAATGACGGATCGATGGTGGGACGTTTACTTTTTGATGAGCTTCAGAACATCGTCCGTAAGATCAACACCGCCGAAAAAAACAAGCGCTTTGTTGAGCACAACGGTAATGCCCTTACCTTTTGCGGCCTTTGTGATCGCGTTGTTTATTTCAGTCATAATAGGGTTCATCAAACGCATTTCTTCCTGCCCCGATTCGCGGCGGGCTTTCTCGTAGATCTCCGATTTTTTCTTCGGATCTTTTTCTTTATCCACCGCTATTTTTGTCGCATCCGCTTTTTTCTTAGCAAATTGATCCAGCTGTTTTTGTGTGGATTCATACTTTGGATGAGACACGAGAATTTTCTGAGGATCGACATACCCCACCTTATCCTGAGCCATTGCAACAGAACCAAAAGAGAAAACAAACAACGAAACCAAAGTCAACAACAACATTTTTTTCATATCCAACATAAAATACCCTCCTCGTGGTGTTTATAAAACAAATAAATACTCAGATTCATTTTGATACATGAGTCCGAAGTAAATGCAAGACAACGCGTATTCTATCGATTCGCCCGCCGCCTGTCCATCGGCGTTTCTGCCGATTTCCCGCTGTTTTTAGAGATAAGGCATTTTACACCCGATCCGATTAAATCCATTCTCCCGGCAAGGCGCAGTGCCTTTAGGACAAGCACCCGATTTTCCGGCATCCAGTATTGCAAAAGAGCCCTCTGCATGGAACGCTCTTGATGATCGGGAACGTGAACCGCATTCCCAGTCAGCGGATCCACTCCCGTATAGTACATGCACGTCGCACGTGTCCCCGGAGTCGGAGTAAATTCTTGGACCTGTTCCGGACGAATATGGTTGTCCCGGATATATTCCGCCAGCTCCACAGCCTCTTTTAATCCATTTCCCGGGTGCCCGCACATAAAATATGGGACAAGGTATTGTTTTTTCCCTAAAATTTCATTTTCTTTTCGGTACATATCGGCAAACTTCTTGTATTGATCCACTCCCGGTTTATTCATACAAGCCA
>JAGPAO010000007.1:0-20728 GCA_018063805.1 Synergistaceae bacterium
TTTTTCAACAATAATAGGGCAGGCCATATCTAGTAACCCGTGGGGGCAGCGGTAGAGTATCACTCTTCTTGCCTTGAGAGCCCTAGCGCCTCCCGTTGCGTCGGAATAAAAACAACGCCGTTCACTTTCCGGAAGGGTGCGCATTGTGAGGCAAAAATCACTGAAGTGACTGGGGCGAGTAATCGGATCCCCATTCACTGTGGTGATAATGCTCCCTACTCGCATTATTTTGGCAAAGCGATCCTGTATCTCTTGAAGTTTGGATGTTTCCACTACTTGTTCCCACCAAAGGAGGCTGCCCGGTTCGTTATCCATTGGTTGATGGTCATTGAAGGGTTGGCGGTAATCTGCAGGCCAGAGCAGGGGCATCTCTCTGCTCTGGGATTGTGATTGCAGCGGAGTGGATTCTTCCTTTTTCATCTTCTGCGCCCTCCTCTGTTGATTGACCTTATTAAGGCCGATGTGTAAAAAATCCATGATACGCGCAAAACAGAGCCGTTGAATTTTCAAAATGCGATTGGTCAAAAAAACAATGGTTCATTGCCAGATGCGGCATCATCAATGAATGCCGTATCTGGTGGGTTTGTTTTTTGTGTTTACGTACTCTATCTAACTATTTTACACTATTTCCCGTCTGGATATCAGGAAAAGAGAGGTTTTTTAAAGGTTATTTTTTAAAAAAATATCTTGTCAAAAAAACAAAAGCAATGCAAAGGGAAATTCAGGAACAAAATATCGCTCAAAAAAACGAGAGATCCATGAATGCGCTTCCGGTAATTATACGATACTCTATGTAACCTAAGCTCAATGTGTGCGCATCATCTTCAAGCTCCACCCTAAATACAGGGAGGTATGTTTGTGGAAGAAAAGAAGCGTTTTATTCAAGAGTTTGTTCCTGGCAAACAGATCACTCTAGCCCATGTCATTTCCAATCCCAAACGAGATTTATGCGAACGTATCGGTGTGGATAACCGAGGTGCTGTTGGCATCATGACCATCACTCCGGGAGAGGGCAGCATTATTGCTGCAGATGCTGCTTCTAAGGCGGTGGATATCCATATTGAGTTCGTCGATCGTTTTACCGGGTGTCTCATTTTTTCGGGGGAAGTTTCTGCCGTAGAGATGGGGCTTCGTGTTGCTGTGCAGGTGCTGGAGTCCGTGCTGGGCTTTGCGCCGGCCGAGATCACCCATACTTGATGCTTCAATGCACGCAAGGGTGATGGTCATCGGCTCATCCGGGGCCGGAAAAAGTACGTTGTTGGGCGCTCTGCATCTGGGGAATGAACGTGTTACAAAGACGGAGATGGTTCAATTCAACGAGCGATCCATTGATACCCCCGGTGAATTTTTAGATAGCCGTTATTTGGGGTTGCTTTTACAGAATGCGCAAAGGGCAAGAATAGTGCTTTTTGTCATGGATCCTACGCGGGATTCGCGGTTTCCACCCTCTTTTGATCGGGCGATAAAGGCTCGGGTGTTGGGGGTTATCACAAAGATTGATGTGGCTTCGCCGGAACAAAGATTAAAGGCCAGGAAAGCCCTGTCCCTAGCAGGAGCAGAGGAGGTGGTGGAGTGCTCCGCAAACACGGGCGACGGAATTGATGAATTAAAAAACCGCATCAGTCAACTGATGCGTAATCCTTGAAGGAGGTGTATCACAGTGACAGGGGAATCCCTTGGAATGATTGAAACGAGAGGTCTTGTCGGAGCGATTGAGGCTGCGGATGCAATGGTAAAGGCGGCAAATGTTCAGTTGGTCGGCTATGAAAAGATCGGTTCCGGCTATGTGACGGTTATGGTGCGGGGGGATGTCGGTGCGGTTAAAGCGGCGACGGATGCCGGTGCTGCTGCCGCAAAGAAAGTAGGAGAAATTGTCTCCATTCACGTTATTCCGCGCCCGCATTCAGACACGGAAAAAATTCTACCCAAACTGGGCTAAGACGCAGGAGGTGCTATAGATGGAACAGGATATGATGAAACTGGTAATGGACGAAGTCGTTAAAAGGCTGGGTACCAACGCTCCCGCGGCTGAGGAGAAAAAGATTATTACACCTGCCGACTGCTGTGTTCCCGCATCCTGCACAGAGTTTATCGGTACGGCCATAGGCCATACGATCGGCCTTGTGATCGCCAATGTAGAGGGGCGTCTCCACGAGCTGATGGGGATCGATAAGAAATACCGCTCCATCGGGATTATTTCCGATCGTATCGGTGCCGGTCCTCAGCTGATGGCAGCTGATGAAGCGGTTAAGGCGACCAATACGGAAATTATTTCCGCAGAGATGCCCCGCGATACGGTAGGCGGTTGCGGTCACGGTGCTTTGATTATTTTTGGTGCGGAGGATGTCTCTGATGCCAGACGTGCGGTCGAAGTGACGCTGAAGGAAGTACCGAAGTATTTCGGCGATGTTTGGGCTAACGATGTCGGTTATCTTGAACTTCAGTACACTGCGCGCGCCAGCCAGTGCTTGAATAAGGCACTCGGTGCTCCCATAGGCAAAGCCTTCGGTCTTGTTCTGGGAGCTCCTGCCGGTATCGGTGTCGTCATCAGCGACACAGCGTTGAAGGCAGCGGAGGTCGAACCTTTTGCCTACTGCTCTCCCTCGCACGGTACCAGCCTTACGAACGAGTCCTTTGTCATGATCAGCGGAGACTCGGGAGCTGTAAGGCAGGCCATTATTTCCGCTCGGGATGTCGGCCTCAAGCTTTTGCATGCGATGGGGACAAAACCGGAATCCGGCTCGGTTCCTTATATCTAGGCGATCTGAAGCAGAGGAGGTGGCGCATATGCCCCAGGGGAAAAGAAGTAAAAGATTTGAGAACTTAGAAAACAGGGCGATTCACAAGGACGGATTTATCGGTGAGTGGATTGAGAAGGGCCTTTACGCAATGGGAAGCCCCAATGACCCAAAGCCCTCTATTCGGATAGAAAATGGGAAAATAGTAGAAATGGACGGGAAAACCGCCGATCAGTTTGACATGATCGAGCAGTTTATCGCGTCCTATGCCATCAGCGTGGAGAACGCCAGCGAGGCGATGAGCAAAACGGAAGTCGAAATTGCACGCATGCTGGTGGATATTAATTGCAGCCGATCCGAGTGTATCCGCATTTTTAAAGGACTGACTCCCGCTAAAATCGCACGCGTTATGGATGAGATGAATATCGTCGAAATCATGATGGCGATGCAGAAAATGCGATGCCGTCAGACACCGGGCAATCAGTGCCACGTGACTTCGGCAAAGGATCACCCCGTACTTCTGTGCGCGGATGCCGCAGAGGCGGCGCTTCGCGGTTTTATCGAAATGGAAACAACCGTGGGCGTTGTTCGTTACGCGCCCTTTAATGCCTTGGCGCTTCTTGTCGGCGGACAGACCGGCCGCAGAGGCACGCTGACTCAGGATGCCTTGGAAGAGGCGTTTGAGCTTGAGATCGGCATGAGAGGCCTCACCAGCTACGCGGAGACCGTTTCCGTTTACGGAACGGAGAGCGTTTTTATTGATGGGGATGACACTCCCTGGTCCAAGGCCTTCCTCGCATCCGCCTATGCAAGCCGCGGATTGAAGATGCGCTTTACCTCGGGAACGGGATCCGAAGTTCAGATGGGTGCTGCCGAGGGCAAATCCATGCTTTATCTGGAGACAAAGTGCATCATGATCACGCGCGGTGCCGGAGTGCAGGGCTTGCAGAACGGTTCTATCTCCTGTATCGGCGTCCCCGGCGCGGTTCCCTCGGGTATCCGTGCAGTTGCTGCGGAGAACTTGATCACCATGGCGCTTGATCTTGAAGTGGCCTCAGGCAACGATCAGAGCTTCTCTCACTCCGATCTGCGCCGTACGGCACGAACGATCCCGCAAATGTTTGCAGGAACGGATCTCATCTTCTCCGGATACTCCGCAGTGCCGAACTATGACAACATGTTCGCCGGTTCCAACTGGGATGTCGAGGATATCGACGATTATCTTGCCATCCAAAGAGACTTCCGAATTGACGGTGGATTGAAACCCGTTATGGAGGAGGACGTAATCGCTGTGCGCAACAAGGCAGCGCGTGCGCTTCAGGCAGTTTTTGACGAGTACGGATTCCCCGCCATCACCGATGAAGAAGTCGAGCTTGCCACCTATGCAAGCGGAAGCAAAGATGTCGGCGATCGGAATATCCCGGAAGATTTGAAGGCAGCTGAGCGCTTAATGAAAGAAGGCGTGACGGGAATTGATATCGCGAAGGTCCTCGCAAAGCGTGGGTTTAGGGATATTGCCGAGGCGGTCGTCATGATGATGCGCCAGCGGGTTTCCGGTGACTACCTCCAGACGTCTGCGTGGATTGATTCCGATGGCACGGTGTTCAGTGCTGTCAACGATCCAAATAGCTACGCCGGACCGGGCACGGGGTACAAAATGTCCGATGAGCGGTGGAATGAAATTAAATCCATCCCGTGGGCAGTCAATCCAGAGGATGTGTAGGGTAGGGGGGAATATATGATGCAGATTAGTCCTGAACTGCTTGAAAAGGTTGTCGCGGAAGTGCTGGCTGAGGTTATGGCCGGCAAGGGATTGGCTTCCTCCGGCGGGGTGACGTTGCCTGAATGTAAAGGCGTGAAGCTTCAAGAAGTGGGCAATGCGGCACGGGGCACGGATCCAAAAGAAATCGTGCTTGCCATCTCTCCGGCGTTTGCAACCAGTTTTGCAAAAACCATAGTGGATGTCCCTCTGGCGGAGGTTCTCCGACAGGTTTTCGCAGGTATCGAAGAAGAGGGGATGAAGTGCCGCGTAATCCGTGTCTACCACACGGCCGATGTTGCCTTTATGTCGCATCACGCGGCAAAAATTTCCGGATCGGGAATAGGCATTGGGATTTTGTCGAGAGGGACGTCCGTTATCCATCAGAGAGATCTAAACCCTCTGTCGAATCTGGAACTCTTTCCGCAGGCACCTCTGCTTGATCCGCAGACGTTTCGCGCTATAGGGAAGAATGCCGCTAAGTACGCTAAGGGGGAATCCCCCGTTCCCGTTCCCACTCGGAATGACCCAATGGCCAGACCGCGCTACCAGGGTCTTGCGGCGTTGCTCCATAATAAAGAAGCCAGCTTTCAAGATAAGAGCAAGGCTCCTCAAGATTTAAAGGTTACTTTCGAGAGTTAGGAGGCAGGGACATGGCTGAAATGAACGAACAACTTATTGCAGAAATGGTCCGCCAGGTTCTCAAGGGGATGGACGGTACCGGTCGGAGTGAAATGCCCTCTTATGCGGCACCCAAGATGACAAAAAATGGCGGAGGAATGACCGCCGCAGATTATCCGCTCGGTTCCAAACGTCCGGAGATCTTGAAAAGCCCAAGAGGGATTTCTTACAAAGACATGACCCTTGAAGCTGTTGAGAAGGGCACCGTTGTCTTTGATGATTTCCGCATTTCTCCCGAAGTTTTGAAAATGCAGGGGGAGATCGCTTCTTCGTCAAAACGGCCTCAGATAGCACTTAATTTGGGGCGTGCCGCGGAGTTGACGGCTGTCCCGGATGAGCGGGTTCTTGAAATTTACAATGCTCTGCGTCCGCATCGCTCCACAAAAGAAGAGCTTCTGGCGATTGCGGCGGAGCTTGAGGAAAAGTATAACGCTAAGGTCTGTGCTGCTTTCGTTCTTGAAGCGGTGGATGTGTATTCGCGTCGGAAGCTGCTTAAGGGCGACCTTCCCTCAGGCGATTAGTGAGTCGGGATATGCCGATCATTGCCGGCATTGATATAGGAAACGCAACCACTGAAACGGCATTGGCTCGTGTGGAGGGGGAGGAGATTACCTTCCTCTCTACGGGGATCAGTGCCACGACAGGGGTAAAGGGGACGATTCAGAACCTCATGGGGTTGCGGTCATCCTTGGGTATGGCTCTTGAGCGGGCGGGCTTTGGTCGAGATGAATACTCGGCTGTGGACGTCATCCGCCTCAATCGGGCAGCTCCCGTCATTGGAGATGTTGCGATGGAGACGGTTACGGAGACGATCGTCACCGAATCCACGATGATAGGGCACAACCCGGCCACTCCCGGAGGTATCGGGGTTGGGTTGGGGCGTACACTGTCTTTTGGGGATCTTGCTTCCGTTTCCTGTGACGATCCTGTTATTCCGGTTATCCCCGCAGCGATTGATTATGAAAGGGCAGCAGCGGGGATTCGTCAGGCGATGGAGCGAGGTGTCCGTGTAGCGGGACTTATCTGCCAAGCTGATGACGGTGTGCTGATTGCAAACCGTCTTCCCGTTGTTATCCCTATTGTGGATGAAGTGAGTGCCGTGGATCGCGTTCCCTTGGGTATGGACTGCTGTGTTGAGGTGGCTCCCCCCGGACGGGTGATAGAATTTTTGGCCAATCCGTACGATATCGCGACGTTTTTCAATCTCTCACCGGAAGAAACCCGACAAATTGTTCCCGTAGCGCGGGCTCTGGTGGGTAATCGATCTGCCGTTGTTGTTCGGACACCGCTCGGGGAAGTACGTGAACGCCGCATTCCGACGGGGGAACTCTATATCATCGGTCCCTCCGGAAAGCGTACCGTTAATGTGGAGGATGGTGCGGAAGTCATTCAGGCGCTGATCAATGCATCTCATCCCATTGAGAATATCTTCGGACAGCCGGGGACGCACGTCGGAGGCATGATGGAGCGTGTTCGCACCACCATGTCGCAGTTAACGGATATTCCTCTGGCTGATGTCTATATCCGCGATTTGCTTGCAGTCGATACGCTTGTGCCGCAAAAGGTCGTGGGCGGTGTTGCAGGTGAGTTTTCTCAGGAGCTTGGAGTGGCCCTTGCGGTCATGGTTAAGACGGAGGAACTTCCCATGCAGCACTTGGCGGCCAAAATATCCAAAGATCTGGGTATCCGCACCGAAGTGGGCGGCGTAGAGGCGGACATGGCTATCCGCGGTGCTTTGACAACACCGGGTACTCGTCCCCCTGTTGCGGTTATTGACCTTGGAGCCGGAAGCACGGATTCCTCCTTTATGAAAAGTGACGGATCCGTGGAGCTGGTGCACTTGGCCGGCGCGGGGAATATGGTCAATACCGTCATCGCCAGCGAACTGGGTATCGAGGATATGGATTTGGCGGAGTCAATCAAACGCTATCCTCTTTGCAAGGTCGAGAGTGCTTTTCACATTCGGCAGGAGGATGGAACGGTGCGTTTTTTTGACAAGCCGTTGGATCCTCAGGCTTTTGGCAGAGTGGCTCTTCTGCACGAGAATAATATGCTGCAGCCGCTGTTTTTGCCCGTATCGCTGGAAAAAGTACGCAATGCAAGAAGGAAAGCAAAAAAGGAAGTTTTTGTTACAAACACGATTCGAGCGTTGGAGCAAGTGGCACCCACCGGCAATATCCGTATGTTGGATTACGTCGTGTTGGTTGGGGGGTCCGCCCTTGATTTTGAGGTTCCCACGATGATTACGGATGCACTTTCTCGCTACGGAATTGTTGCGGGGCGAGGAAACATTCGCTCTCACGAGGGACCTCGCAACGCAGTGGCAACGGGGCTTGTCCTCTCCGCTGCAAGGTGACGGCGATGAATGCATGGTTTGGTCGAAAGGACGAGTTTCCCGCTGAAAAACCATCCGTTTTGCTGCTGGTAAGGGATGGCTTGGATGAATCGTTGGCACGCCATGTGGGAGCAGGGTGTGAGGAGGAGGGCGTTCCGCTCTGTTGGGATTATCAGGATGGCAGAGCGGAGGAACTCTCTTCCTCAGCGTCCAATCGTTCTCGCCTGGAGGTCGGTATCGGTCTTGATGCAGAGGGTAGTTCCATCTCGCTGCTGAAAATTCCGGGCGTATCCTACATTCGCCGCAAGGGAACAGCACCTGCGGAGCTTCGTTGGATCGGACAAGTGGCGGCGCGCCTTTCAAAAGGGGAGCCTCTCCCTGTGGGAGATAACACGGGAGGGGGGATACGATATGAATGAACAGGGAAAATCTCTTGGATTTATTGAAACCGTCGGCCTTGTGGCGGCGATAGCCAGCGCCGATGCAGCCGTTAAGGCGGCAAATGTTCGGTTGGTCGGCAGGGAAAATTCTAAGGGAAATGGCTGCATCACAGTCAAAATTTCCGGCGATATCGGAGCGGTGAACGCGGCTCTGATGGCGGCAAAAGCGGCATGTGAAAGCGTCAACAGAGTCTGGGCTATCGATGCCATTGCCCGCCCTGCAGCCGGGCTTAATGAGCTTTTTTTCCGTGAGGAAGAGGCTCAACCGAAGCCGATAACGCCTGAAAATACGGCACTCTCCGTTTCTGTGACGGAGCAATCACTGGTACTGAAACAGCCCATTAGAGGGGATCTTGTCAGCCAGGAAAAAGCTCCGAAACAAGCAGTAGAGGAGACGGCAGCCGATGTAAAAGCAGTGCCTCAGGTTCCGGTAAAAAAGACGCCCGTGAAGCAGACGAACAAGTCCAAACGGCCGGGCAAACGATAGATATAGAAGGAGGTGTGTTAAATGACTCAGGATGCACTGGGAATGATTGAAACACGAGGTCTTGTCGGCTCTATCGAGGCGGCAGATGCGATGGTCAAGGCTGCAAACGTGTCCTTAGTGGGGCAGCGTTTGATCGGCGGCGGATTGGTTACCGTCATGGTTCGCGGTGATGTCGGTGCCGTCAAGGCTGCTGTTGACGCCGGAAGCGCGGCGGCGGCGCGAGTCGGCGATGTGGTGTCAACGCATGTTATCCCCCGTCCGCATACGGATACGGAGCGCATTCTCCCTCACTGTAACAAGGGGGAAGCACTGGAAATCAGTCAGGATTAAATCTGCGAATAGGCGGGATTCTTCGGGATCCCGCACAGCAGGAAGGCGGGAAGTCATGGGTTTGGGCATCCAAAATCATAATGGAATAGATGTTTCATTGGTTTCAGGAGTGGTGATTGATCAGAGTCGAGTGGATCAGCTTCTTGCTCCGCTGGATTTTGCGTTGACGGATGAAAACCCCAAGGTGCCGTGGGAAAAACTCTACCTTGGGTTTGATCTTGGAACGACGAATCTTGTGGTTGTTGCTCTGAATGAAAAGTGCGAACCCGTAACCGCCGTTTTGAAATCCTCGCACTCCGCAGTTCGAGACGGCGTTGTGGTGGATTATTTTGCTGCGTTAAAGGGAATGGAGGCGTGTGTCGAGCGGATGGCTCGGCGCTTGGGGCGTCCCATTAAAGGAATTGCGGCAGCGGCGTACCCTCCGGGAATATCAGAAAAAACAGCCAAGGTTTTTTCCACGATTGTGGAATCTCTCGGTTTTGACTGTGACGGCCTTTATGAGGAGCCAACAGTCGCAGCAGAAACGCTGGGTATTTTAAACGGCGCTGTCGTTGATATCGGAGGAGGGACAACGGGAATCTCCATTTTGCAGGGAGGCGACCTTGTCTATTGTGCGGATGAACCGACAGGAGGCACGCACATGACCCTGGTTCTTGCCGGTGGGCTCAATATGGAAATAGAGGATGCGGAAGAATTAAAGAGGGATAAAGCGGAGCAATTACGCTTGATGCCGATGCTCCGTCCCGTGTTGGAAAAGATGGGCACGATTATCAAGCAGCACTTGAAAAAGAGCGGTTACTATGGTGCCGTTCCGATTATTGTCTCCGGCGGCGGTTCCGATCTTCCGGGAGCGGGTGAAATTTTAAGCTCCGTTGTCGGATACCCGGTGCAGCTGGCTCCCTATCCGATGCTGGTGACACCGGTCGGAATTGCGGCTCGTTTGTGGAGGGAAAAAAATGGCTCCATTCGTTGAGACTCCCTTTGAAGAAATTATAAAGCGTGTGGTGGAGCGTGTTTCTTCCCGCAGAGTCGGTTTTCTTTGGTTTTACGGAGAGGGGGAACCCCTGTCTCCCGTGAAGGGAATTTCTTGGGTTCACTATATCAGCGGTCCCTCTGCACTCAAACAGACTCCTTTTTATCGTCTTTCCCGGATGGAAAAACCGGAAAACGAAGCAGAGGGGCTTTCTCTTTTAGTGATGCCCGGTGCCTGTGCGCGAATCTTAGCGGAGATTTTTTCCCGTTTTCCCGTGTCTCCGGATGCCCGATTTGTTCAATCTTGTATGCAGCGCGCTGTCCCCATTCTGCTCGATCCGACACGGATGAATCAATGGATGGAAAGCAGAGAGTTGTCCGAGCGGACGGCGTTTGATGCGGCAAAAAAATGGATGGCCTCGCAGGGCGTTGTTTTTTTAGGAGAAAGTGCTTCCAAGAAAAAAGAGTTCTCTCAAAATTCATGTAATTTGGGGGATTGTTACCTTGAAAACTCGGGCTGGTATTCGTGGCAGGAAGTGAGCTCTCTAGTCTCTTCCTGTAAACGCATCATACTTGGCCGCGGCGCACGGCTCACACCGGAAGCGGTGGAGCGGCTGGGGCGTTTAAATATTTCCATTCATGAGAGGCGGTAAGAGCATGCCTTTGATCCATCGGCTGATCCAAGCACCGTCGGAGGGAACCAAGCGAATGTTGGTTCGCCGAATGCACATCAAAGAGGACGCGGCTAAGGAGCTCAATTGGGGCTCCGTGCTTCTGATTCAGGGGAGCGTTGTTGAAATATTTGAAGCGGTAGACGTGGGCACTAAGGCGGCCAATGTAGCGGCGATTGAGGTCATGGGAAATTGCCCTCAGCACATCAACGCCGTTGGTTTTATCGGCAGTGCCGCTGATGTAAAGCAGGTTTTAAGAGCTCTTGAATGTATGAATCGGGGGGTGGTCGCTTGAAACTGGGCAAAGTGGTTGGGTCTGTTGTCGCCACGCGTAAGGATGAGCGTTTAGTGGGGCAGAAATTGATGATTGTCCGCGAGCTGATGCTGGATAAAGAGGGACGCTTTATCCCTCTCTATGACGGCGGGTGCGAAGTGGCGGTCGATCTTGTCGGCGCAGGAACGGGCGAAATCGTTCTTTTTTCCTCGGGAAGCTCTGCTCGGCATGCCTGTTCCGGAGATGCCAATTCACCTGTTGATCTTGCGATCGTCGGGATTGTCGATCAAGCCGATGTGGATAAACGGGAGATCGGATGATCATGGGTAAAATTTACACGCGCGCCGGTGACGGCGGAAATACAAGCTTGTGGGACGGTACGCCTGTATCCAAGGGTGATTTGCACATCGAGACCAATGGTGTTTTGGATGAACTCAGCTCTGCGATTGGTTTGGCTCGCAGCTTGGCTCCGGCTGCAATAAAAAAAGAATTAGAGCGGCTTCAGGAACTGATTTTTTTGCTGATGGCTTATGTTGCCCGCGGTAAAAAGGTGCAGCCCACTCCCGATCCGGGCGTTTTGGAGGCATGGATTGACGAACTTAGCTCTGAATACCCAACGGAGAGGGGCTTTGTCTATTCCGGAGAATCCCCTTCCGGGGGAGCGTTGCATTTGGCGCGCACTATTGCCCGGCGCGCAGAACGGGTCGCGCTACCGCTTTTTGAGACGGGGGGAACAATGGAACCCGCTGCCTATCAGTATATCAATCGTCTTTCCGATCTTCTCTTTGCCCTGGCGCGTAAAGCGGATGTAGAGACACAGGTTGCCAGGATAACGGAAGAGGTTATGAGGGATACGATTACGGTTACAGAACAGCTTAATTTGAAAAAAACGATTCGGTTGATGGAAGTGGCGCGCAGTAAGGCCGCTGATATCGGCAAAGCTTTTGTTATCGCAATTTGCGATGCCTCCGGCGATCTATTGTCTCTTGAACGTATGGATGGAGCTCTTCTGGTCAGTATTGCCCTTGCTCAGAATAAGGCGCGTTCAGCCGTGCGCATTCAATTGGATACTAAAGATATCGCCCCCTTAGCGCAGCCCGGAGCCAGTCTTTACGGGATCCAAAATGGAGTGGAACCGATGTGCATTTTTGGGGGAGGGCGGCTTCTGCGTCATAAAGGGCAAATTGTAGGTGGCGTAGGCGTCAGCGGAGGCAGTGTGGAGGAGGATCTCTCAGTAGCCGATGCCGTCGTTGATTTTTTCGAGACAACAATCTGAATTTTGATATTAAAGGAGATGAACACACGATGAATCAGAACCCGGATATCCAGAATATTGTTATGCAGGTTTTGTCCAAACTTCAGGGAGAATCAAGCGGATCCAAAGTCGTCTTCGATGAAGATGAAGTGGAGCATCGCGTTTTAGCAGCGGCGGCAGCGCAGGAGGTTTGGCATCGCGATTACGGAGTGGAGCGGCGTTGCCAGATTATTGCGCAGATCCGCGCGGATCTGCGCCCCCATGCAGAAGAACTCGCTCAAATGGCGTTAACGGAGACGGGTATGGGGAATTTGGCGGATAAAATAACAAAAAAGAAGCTGGCCATTGAAAAAACTCCGGGGCCTGAAAGCATCACGGCGAGGGCCATCACCGGGGATAAAGGTCTGGTGCTTGAAGAGTACGCGCCCTATGGTGTGATTGCATCGATTACCCCATCGACAAACCCCGTAGCGACGATTATTCATAACTGTATTTGCATGATTTCCGGCGGCAATGCAGTTGTTTTTGCACCCCACCCCAACGCCGTCCGTTGCACACTGAAGACGGTTGAAATTATCGCCGAGACGCTGCGCTGTTGCGGAGCTCCCGAAGGATTGGTTTCGGCGTTGAACAAGCCCTCCATGGAAAATCTTGAAAAGTTGATGAAGCACCCCAAAGTCCGTCTCATTTCTGCCACGGGCGGCCCCGGCGTTGTGGATGCCGCTTTAAGATCCGGGAAACCGGCGATTGGAGCCGGTCCGGGAAATCCTCCCGTATTGGTGGATGAAACAGCAGATTTGAATAAAGCGGCTATCGGTGTTGTCAATGGTGCCGCATTCGATAACAACCTTCTCTGTGTTTGCGAGAAAGAGCTGATCGTCGTCAACTGTGTGGCCGATGAACTTAAGAAACGCATGCTTGAAAATGGAGCTCATGAATTGAAGGATCGCAATCAGATCGAGCTCTTGAAAAAGGCGATTATCAATGAAAAGGGCGGGGTCAACAAAGCCTTTGTCGGTAAGGACGCCACCTATATTCTGGAGAAGATAGGGATTAAGGTTCCTGCATCCGTTCGATTGATTTTAGTTGAAACGGATGAATCGCACCCCTTTGTGCAGGAAGAACTTTTAATGCCCGTTTTGCCCATGATTCGCGTTCCTAACTTTCAAGAGGGATTGGCGATGGCCAAGCGCGTGGAGCACGGATTCCATCACTCGGCGGTTATTTACAGCACCAATATTGACCACATGAGCGTGATGGCCCGAGAGATGGAGACGACGATGTTTG
This sequence comes from Synergistaceae bacterium, assembly GCA_018063805.1. Taxonomy (GTDB): domain Bacteria; phylum Synergistota; class Synergistia; order Synergistales; family Synergistaceae; genus JAGPAO01. Next base: position 13,230 of record JAGPAO010000007.1, read on the forward strand.
TCAAGAATGCCCCTGCTTATGCAAGTTTGGGTGCGGATTCGGACTGCCCTGTCACTTTGACCATCGCCACAGCCACAGGACAGGGGGCTACGGCGCCGGCTTCATTCTGTCGCTTACGTCGTTGTGTTCTCCACGGTGCCTTCCGGATCATTTAGTGTTTTAAAGGCTGCAGCTGATTTTTTAAAAACCGAAGATTGCGGGGTAAAGGCTCTATGATTTTAAAAACGAAGCTCTTTGGGAAAAGCTACCAATTTCGCAGTATTAAGGAAGTTCTGGGAAAGGCCAACGAGGAACGATCCGGAGATAAACTCGTGGGTATTTGCGCTGAAACCGTTGCAGAGCGTGTTGCAGCGAAGCAAGTTCTTTCTCATCTGACGATCGCTGATTTACGGAATAATCCCGTCGTCCCTTATGAGGAGGACGAAGTCACACGAGTGATTCAGGACGGAGTCAACGAGACCATATACAGCGAAATTAAAAATAAGACAATCGGAGATTTGCGGGAGTGGATTCTCTCCAACGAGACATCGTGCGAAGAAATCCGGCGTGCGAGCCGTGGTTTAACCAGCGAGGTCGTTGCGGGTGTTGCCAAATTAATGACGAATCTTGATTTGATCTACGGAGCCTCTAAATTGCCGGTGTTGGCGCATTGTAACACCACTATCGGTGTCCCCGGAACGTTCTCCTCCCGTCTTCAGCCCAACCACCCGACGGATGATCTGGAGGGGGTCACCGCTGCTCTCTACGAAGGGCTTTCCTACGGAGTGGGTGATGCGCTTATCGGCTTGAACCCTGTGGATGATACGGTTGACAGTGTCAAGCGGCTTCTCTTCCGTTTTGCGGAGGTTAAGGAAAAATTTGAAATCCCAACGCAGTGCTGTGTCTTGGCGCACGTAACCACACAGATGGAGGCGGTGCGGCAGGGTGCTCCCAGCGATATGTTCTTCCAAAGTATTGCCGGATCCCAAAAGGGGAATGAGGCTTTTGGGGTAAGCGGCGCTCTTCTGGATGAAGCACTTGAAATGATGCGCAAGTACGGATCCAGCAATGGCCCCAACCAGATGTACTTTGAAACGGGGCAGGGCTCCGAGTGCTCTTCCGACGCGCACCATGGAACGGATCAAGTGACGATGGAGGCGAGATGCTACGGGTTTGCAAAAAGATACGCTCCTTTTTTGGTGAACACGGTGGTTGGTTTTATCGGGCCGGAATATCTCTATGACAGCAAACAGGTGACGCGTGCGGGGTTGGAGGATCACTTTATGGGGAAGCTCACGGGCATTTCCATGGGGTGCGATGCGTGTTACACCAATCACATGCGAGCGGATCAGAACGATCTTGAAAATCTGGTGGTTCTTTTAACCGCCGCCGGGTGCAATTATTTTATAGGCATTCCTCACGGGGATGATCCCATGCTCAACTACCAGACGACAGGCTTTCATGAAACGGCCACGATGCGGCAGCTGATGAAGCTGCGTCCCATTGCGGAGTTTGAAGCGTGGATGGAAAAAATGGGGATATGGGCCGGCGGGAAGCTGACGCCGCGAGCAGGGGATCTGTCTATCTTCTGTTCCTGAGTAGGTTTGTCTGAAGCCTGAGGGCGATACGTTGTATTGTTTGGAGGGATAGCGGATGATGATCGCAGAAGCAGATATAAAAAGAGTGCTGGAGCAGGTTCTTTTAGAGATGGGGCGCAACGGAAACGAGGGCGGTTGTCTGCCCGATATCACAGAGATCGATCTTCGCAGCCAGATTCTGGTTCCCAATCCAAAGAATCGCGAAGCGCTTGCCGCCATGAAGAAGAGCACCCCTGCGCGTATCGGAGTCTGGCGCGCAGGGCCGCGTTACAAAACGGAGACGCTGCTGCGCTTCCGTGCGGACCACGCAGCGGCTATGGACGCCGTTTTTTCGGAGATGCCGGAAGACGGCTTGATTTCCCGCATGAATCTGAAGGTTGTGCAGACCCTTTGTACCGATAAGGATCATTTCTTGACACGGCCCGATTTGGGCAGGAAATTCAGCCCGGAGTCTAAAGAGGAGATCAAGAAAATTGTCGGAGCAAGCCCGAAGGTGTTGGTCTATATGTCCGATGGGCTGAGCACGACCGCTGTTGAGACGTGTGCGGAGGATACATTTAAAGCCATTGTCGAGGGGTTGGATCGCTACGGAATCCAGGTCGGAAATCCGTTTTTTGTTAAATACGGGCGCGTTCCCGCCGAGGATGAAATCGCGGAAATTACAGGGGCGGAAGTGATCGTCTCGCTTATCGGCGAACGTCCCGGTCTTGTCACTGCGGAGAGTATGTCGGCCTATATGGCGTATAAGCCCACCGTCGGAATGCCGGAAGCGCGTCGCACGGTGGTTTCCAACATCCATAAAGGCGGTACTCCCCCCGTCGAAGCCGGAGCTTACATTGCGGATATCATCAAGCTGATGCTGGATAAAAAAGCCAGCGGGCTGGATTTAAAGCTGTAGCAGCGGCCCAGAAGAGGAGGGAGAAGAAGATGAAGGGAGATCGCATTCGGGTCAATGTTCTTACGTCTAAAATCGTCGCTAATGTCCATGAGCAGTTGGCCAAGGAGCTGGGGCTGGCACCGGATCAGAAGTGCATTGGATTTGTCACGGCGGACTGCGATGATGTGACTTACATCGCTTTGGATGAGGCGACAAAAATGGCGGATGTCAAAGTCGTTTATGCCAAGTCGTTTTACGGGGGAGCGGCTAACGCTAATACCAAACTGGCCGGTGAAGTTATCGGGATTATTGCGGGTCCCGGCCCGGGCGAGGTAAAAAGCGGGTTAAACGCCCTCATAAACGCCGCAGAAAGCGGGGCTTCCTTTATTTCCGCCAACGAGGATGATTCCGTGGCTTATCTTGCACACTGCGTCTCTCGCACCGGCAGCTATCTATCACAAGTAGCCGGGATTCCTGCGGGGCATGCTTTGGCTTATTTGATAGCTCCCCCTGAGGAGGCTATCTATGGATTGGATGCGGCCTTAAAGGCTGCCGAAGTGCGACTGGTCGCGTTTTACGGTCCGCCATCGGAAACGAACTTTGGCGGAGGTCTTTTGACGGGATCTCAATCTGCCTGCAAAGCTGCATGCGAGGCCTTTGCCGCTGCTGTTTGTTCTGTGGTGGAAAATCCAAGACGATTCTAAGGATTTCTCTTGCGTGCGTTGGTTCGTTCTATCGGGAGGTGGCAGAAATGCGCGAAGTTCTCATGAGTGTGGGGATAGATATCGGTACATCGACCACACAGCTTGTATTCAGCCAGCTGGAGATTGAAAACTTAGCCGGAGCTGCCTCCGTGCCCAGAGTTCAAATTGTGAGCAAGCAGGTGGTTTATCGCAGCGCTATCTACTTTACGCCCCTTCTTCCGGAGGATCGGATTGATGGGGAGAAGGTACGGGAGATCGTCGCCGCAGAGTATCAAAAAGCGGGGATCAAGCCGGAAGATCTCTCCGTCGGTGCGGTTATTATCACAGGTGAGACGGCGCGCAAGGAAAATGCCGAGGCTGTTCTTCAAAGCTTGAGCGGCTATGCAGGTAATTTTGTGGTGGCTACAGCGGGTTCTGATTTGGAGGGCATTATCGCCGGGCGAGGTGCCGGAGCGGCAAAACTCTCAAAGGAGCTCAGCCGTTGCATCGCTAATTTTGACATTGGCGGAGGGACCACCAATGTGGCTCTCTTTAGGGACGGAGAGGTAGAGGATACCTCCTGTCTGGATATCGGGGGACGGCTCGTGCGCGTCCATCCAGAAACGCGGCATATTGAATACATAACGCCTAAGATTCGCGATTTAATTGCCTCCATGGGGTTGAGTATCAAAGAGGGACATATCGCCGCTTTGGATGATTTATTACGATTGACAGAGCGTATGGCGGCTTTTTTGGATGAGCTGATGGGGCTTGTCCCGGCTTCGGAGCATTTGGCACGCATGGTTACCTCCAGGCCTTTTTTAGAGCGGCGCATTCCGGATGGCGTGATGTTTTCCGGCGGCGTGGCGGATGCCGTATATGCAGACGATTCAGGAAGTGATGTGTTTCGATATGGGGATCTCGGCATTCTTTTGGGGCAGGCAATCCGTGGGACGAAGGTTTTTAAGGAGATTCCCGTATACAAACCGCTGGAGACGATTCGTGCAACGGTTGTTGGGGCGGGCAGCCACATTGTGGATGTCAGCGGGAGCACCATTTCTTACAGCGAGGACGTTTTTCCGCTGAAAAATCTTCCGATTCTTAAGATGAACCGGGAGGATGAGGCGGACTCCTTTTCTCTGTTGGGGGAGCGGCTCGCTCAAAAACTTTTGTGGTTTAAAGACGGCGAAGGATACCAGCAGGTTGCCATAGGCATTAAGGGTGTGCGCGCTCCCTGTTTTGATGAGGTCAAGAAGATTTCCGGACAAATCCTGCAAGGGGTAAGCGATGCTCTGCCGCATTGGGAAAGGCTGATCGTTCTGGTAGAGGAAGATATGGCAAAGGCCTTGGGGCACTCTCTTTTAAAAGATCTGGGGTATGCAAAAGAGGTCATCAGTCTGGATAGTGTAAAGGTTGAAAATGGCGATTATATCGATATCGGTCGTCCGGTGGGGCAGGGGCGTGTGGTTCCCGTTGTTGTCAAAACATTGGTCTTTGGCGGATGAGAGTCATTCTATATTCTGTAATGGGAGGTGAGGGGAATTTTGTTGGAGCGGGAAGAGCTGATTCAGAAGGTTTTACAAGCCGGAGTGGTCGGAGCCGGTGGTGCCGGTTTCCCCACCCATATCAAGTTTCAGGCTGAGGGGATTGATACCTACCTTATTAACTGTGCGGAGTGTGAACCGCTGTTGACGGTGGATCAGCATCTGATGCTGGAGCAGGCTCATCGTCTGGTTGAAACGGGGAAAAAAGTTGCCTCCGCTATAGGGGCGGCGCGGCTGCTTTTTGGTTTAAAGCAAAAATACACGGCTCAGACGGAGGCTCTTCGCCAAGCGGGGGCAGAGGTCGCGCATATGGGGAATTTCTACCCCGCCGGCGATGAGGTCATCATGATCGCCGATCTGCTGGGGCGGACGGTGCCGGAGGGGGGATTGCCCCTACAAGTGGGCGTTGTCGTCAATAATCCGGAGACGTTGCTTTCGGTGGCCGATGCTCTGGAGGGAACGCCGGTAACCCATAAACTGGTAACCGTTGGCGGTGCTGTGGCAAATCGCGGGATTTGGCGCGTTCCCATCGGTACCCCCATTGCGGATTTACTGAAGGCCGCAGGCGGCCCGACGATCCCGAACCCCGTGTACTTGGATGGAGGCCCCATGACGGGAAAGTATTTCCTTCAACCGGATTATTCGGTGGGCAAGGCCACAAAGGGGGTGCTGGTTGTCCCCCGCGATTCCACGATGGTCTTTCATGAAATGATGTCTGTGGAGCACATGCTGCGTCAGGCAAAGGTAGGGTGTATTCAGTGCACGGAGTGCACCTTTGTCTGTTCCCGTAATTTGATCGGGTATAAGCTGGAGCCGCATAAATTGATGCGCATGGCGGCGTATACACGGCAGGGGCTCCCCGATATCGCAAAACAGGCCTTTCTCTGCTCGGAGTGCAATTTGTGCAGCGGTTTCCACGCCTGCCCGATGAAGCTTTCCCCTAAAAGACTGAATCAAGTGTTGAAGGGAAAGTTGCGGGAGGCGGGGATTCGCCCCGATTTCAGCAAGAGGGAGATTGAGCCGCAGCCGAGGCGTTCCTATCGCCTGCTTCAAAGTTCTCGCCTGGAGCGGCGGCTCGGACTGGATCGCTACCACGGAACGTCCCCTTATTACGGGGACTGCGTCATGCCCGAGTTGCTTTCATTAAAAACACGCCAAGGGGCGGGTTCTGCCATTGTTCCGGAGGTACAAGATGGGCAAGAGGTTCAAAAAGGACAATTCTTGGGGGCACCGCCCGCAGGCGCGCTGGGTTCCCGCTTGCACTCTCCTGTCGTTGGAACGGTTGTCCGCGTGACATCGGATACTATTGAGATTCGGCCTGTGAGGGTTTGAGGAAAGGAATGGAGCGAGTGGAAAAATCGATTGCCATTGTAGAGTTAGTCAGTGTGGCCCGGGGTATTCTCGTGGCGGATGAAATGCTCAAGGGGGGAGATGTCACCCTGCATCTGGCGGCAACCACCTGCCCGGGAAAGTACCTGATCGTCGTCGGGGGGAATATCGGAGCGGTTAAAAACAGCCTCAATGCAGGGTTAGAGGTGGGCAAGGAAGCCATTAATGATTCCATGCTTTTGCCTAATATCCACCCCGATATTTTTCTGGCGCTTTCCTGCTCCCTTGAAGTGACGGAGATAGGGGCCTTAGGGGTTGTCGAGACGCTGAGCGCACCTGCCACCATTGAGGCGGCCGATGCCGCGATGAAATCGGCAAGGGTGCATCTATTGGAGGTTCGTCTGGGGAAGGGAATGGGGGCGAAATCCTTCTTTACCTTTACCGGGGATATTTCTGAAGTGCGGACAGCGGCAAAGGCCGCGGAGGGGGCGATTATCGAGAAAGGGTTGCTGGTTGATATCGCAGTGGTCAATAAACCACATGCAGACTTGCCTTCTTTTATTGTCTGAATGTGCTGTTTCGGAGTAGAATAATATACGAAAGGGGTGATGCTTTTCTTGATCGGAGAACGGTTCAGCCTGTACCGGGAAGAGCAGTTACAATCCATGATAGGAGGGTCTTATAATGAATGCACAGAATTTGCAACTTTTAGGTGAATTTGTAGGAACAATGGTACTCGTCACGATGGGTGACGGTACGGTGGCCAATGCTGTTTTGAATAAGAGTAAGGGGCAAGGCGGAGGCTGGATTCATATCATCTGGGGCTGGGCCATCGCCGTTATGATGGGCGTGTTTGCTGCTATCACCATTGGAGCTCCTCAGGCGGATTTGAACCCTGCGGTCACCCTCTTTAAGACGATGAACGGTATTTATACAACGGGCCAAGCGATTCCGACGATGCTCGTCCAAATGCTCGGCGGTTTTTGCGGCGCGATCGTGGTTTACCTTGTTTATCTGCCTCATTGGGATGAGACAACGGATCAGGGAGGAATACTCGCTGTTTTTTGTACCGGGCCTGCTATTCGCAACTATCCCAAAAATGTGTTGACAGAAGTTATCGCGACGATATTCCTTATCTGCGGCATTATGTTTATTTTCTCCAGTAACGTGGGTGCTCTTGTCCCCGGCTATGGACCCTTTATGGTGGGCTTGTTGATCCTTGGTCTTGGCGCTACCTTCGGTGGACCTACCGGTTACGCCATGAACCCTGCTCGTGATTTGGGGCCGCGTATTGCCCACGCTATATTGCCGATCAAGACAAAGGGCAGTTCCGATTGGGACTATTGCTGGGTTCCCGTTTTCGCCCCCATGGTGGGTGCCGTGCTGGCCTTTATGATCTGCAAGGCCTTAGGTGTCATTGGATAAAACGGATAGGCGAATAACATATCGCTCATTGAGGGAGCATCTTTTTAGGTGCTCCCTTTGTATA